>NZ_JAYFFC010000007.1:0-38216 GCF_034863245.1 Mycoplasma sp. 2248 | reverse complement strand
GGTATAAAGTGTCTCTTGTTTGAACTAATTCATCTCTGTTAGCTACTAATGTGTCATATCTGTTTTCAACTTCTTCAAGTTGTTCGATAGATTCTAAGTTAACATTTCCAAGTTCAGCAATTTGTTGTCTTAATTCTTCAACAAATTCTTTTGCTTTTTCATAAGAAATTTCTAAAACAAAGTTTTGATCAGCATATTCAACTGTCATATGGTAAACGTTAGCTAATCTGTTTGTATATTCAGTGAAAATCTTGAATGATTCAGATTTGTTAATCATTTTGCTGCTGTAACCTTTGTTTAATGCATTTTGAGAATCTTGAGCATCTGATAATTTAGTGTTGTAAAGTGATAATGCTTCATCTCAAGATTGATATAAGTTTTTAGCAACAGCAAGCTCATTTTTAACAACGATAAGTTTTGCTTGTAATTTGTTTCTTTCAATAACTGTTTCAGAGTTTTCGAAATCATCAAGTGATAATGAAGAAGCATCAACTTTTCCTTTTAAGTTTGTAACTTCTTCACGTTTTTGTTTGATTGAGTTTTCTAAGTTGTGAATTTCTAATTCAGTACTTCTGCTCTTTTGGATTAATTGATTGCGTCTAAATGATAATTGTTCGATTTGTTGATCATTTTTCTTAATCATTGGTTTAATACCAGCGATTTTGTTTTCAAGGTTAGCAATTTTTTCATCGATACCTAAGACGTTATCGCTTTCTTGAGCAGTTCCCCCAACAATAACCCCTCCAACACGGATGATGTCACCATCTAGAGTTACAATCATATATTTTTTCTCAAGAAGGTTTGAAATTGCATTAGCTGATTTAATATCATCAACTACTACAACGTTCCCTAATAAGAATTTAACTAAAACTGAATATTGTGGATCTGCATCAACTAAATCTGAAGCAAGAGCAACAAAACCAGGGTGTCCTGTAACTGCTAATAAATAGTCGTCACGAACAAATTTTTCTTGGATAGATGTAAGAGGAATAAATGTTGCTCTACCACCATTGTTTTGTTTAAGGAATTCGACTGCCTTAACAGCTGTGTTTGGAATATCAACAACAATGTGTTGTGCAGCGTGAGTTAAAACAGTTTCAATAGCTGTGATGTATTCTGGTTTAACTTTAATTAAATCTCTAACAAGTCCTTTAACACCTTTGAAAGACATTTTGTTTTCCATAATTGTTTTAGGACCTTTGAAAAGGTTTAATTTAGATTCTTTAGTTCTGTATAAAGATTGTAAAGTCGTTTTTGCAGAAATTAAGTTGTCTCTGTGGTTTTGGTTAGCAATTCTTAAATTGTTTACTAAGTTTGTATCTTCTTCAATTTGTTTTCTAGTTTCTTCAAATTGAGCTTTAAGTTCACCATAAGTATGTGTGTTGTAAAGTAATTCAGCTTCAAGTCTTTTAATTGCACTTGCATATGATTTGATAGCTTCATCATTATCAACTGTTACTTGTCCACTTGTGATTAAGTTAATTTTTGCAAATTGTTGATCAATTGTTGAGTTTAATGAGTTTAATCTTGAAGCCATACCATTGTATGTTCCTTCAAGTTCATCAACTTGTTGTCTTGCTTTTTCTTTTTCAACTTTTGCGTTTTTAATTTCGATTTGTAAACTAGCGATTTCTTCTTTGTATTTTTGCATTGTTTCGTCTACACCGCGAAGTTCTTCGTCTAATTCTTCGTAAATTCTTTTATTTTCTTTTATTCCTTTAGCTAAGAATGGAATTTCAACTTTTTTAAGAGCTTCTGCTTTATCCCTGTAGATTAAAGCTTTTTCAGCTTGTTTTCTTAATGGTCCAAGTTGTTTTTCAAGCTCTGAAATTCTAGGTTCGAGTTGATTCATTGAATCTTCAGCACTTTTAAGCATTCTTTCTGATTCGGTTTTCTTGAATTTGAATTTAGAAACTCCAGCAGCTTCTTCGAAAATTCCACGTCTATCTTCGTCAGATGCTTCAGCGATGTCTGAAACAGTTCCTTGAGAAATAATAGCTAATGAGCTTTTCCCAATACCTGTTTCCATTGCAATACTTTTAATATCTTTGTATCTGCAAGGCTGCCCATTCATATAGTAGTTGTTTACACCTTTACCACGTTGTAATTCACGTGTGATTGTTACAACTTCATCAGGAATTGAGTTATTTGAGTTTTTGTTATCAAATGTTAATGTAACTCTTGCAAAGTCCATTGGTTTAGCTGTTTTAGAACCAGCAAAGATGACGTCTTGCATTGAGTCTCCACGAAGTTCTTTAGAACTTTGTTCTCCTAAAACTCATTTAATAGCATCGTTGATGTTACTTTTACCAGAACCGTTTGGTCCGATAATACCGGCAACACCTCCATCAAAACGTAAGATTACAGGTTCAGCAAATGATTTAAAACCATGTGCTTCGATTTTTACTAATTTCATTATTGCACCTCAATTTTATCTTTAAGCTTTTGTAGCGCATCAATAGCAGCATTAGTTTCAGCCTCTTTTTTGCTTAAACCAACACCTTCACCATAAATAACACCATCGTGTTTAGCTTTTGCTAAAAAACGTTTATCACTGAGTTGATCAGTTTGATATGTGATACTTTCCTTTGTCATACTTTGAAAGTATTCTTGTAGTTGTCCTTTAGGATCTTTATTTTCGTCATTGTGTACCGAGTCAATGATAGGAGATATATGTTTGATTATGAATTGTGAAGCCTTTTCAAATCCTTGATCTAAAAATATAGCCGCTATCATTGCTTCGAATACGTCTGCTTGAACTTTTGGTGAATTAATCACTGATTCACGCATTTTTCCAGGTCCAGTTCTTAAGATTGTTAAAAGACCTAATTCGTTAGATATTTTAGCAAGTGCTTCCGTTCTAACCGCAGTTGATCTTAATCTGGTTGCGTGACCTTGTGATAATTCAGGATACTTTCTGAATATGTAGTTTGAACTAACAAATTGTAGAAGTGAGTCTCCTAAAAATTCAAGTCTTTCATAGTTGTCATCTTTATCTCTATTAAAAGACGAATGTGTAATTGCTAATAGATAATAGTCTGTTCTAATTGGCTGAATATTATTTATTTCAAAAAAGCTTTTAAGTGAATTAACCATATTATTCTTCGCTTTCTAAATTATCAACTTGAATTGAATCTGATAATGTTTGCAATTTTTCTAATAAGTTATTTTCAAGAGCTTCTTGAATTGATAATAATGCATTGTAGTAAGCTTTTGCATCAGATGAACCATGAGCTTTAATTGCTAGTCCATTAACACCAAGTACTCAAGCAGAACCAACTGAACGGTAGTCAAGTGATTTACCAACATTTTTAAATGCACCTTTTAAAAGTAAATAACCAATTTTGTATTTTAATTTAGTTAATATTTGACCTTTAAGTGCTTTTGAAAATGCACCAATTGCTCCTTCATAACTTTTAAGCATTGTGTTACCTGCATAACCATCTACAACAGCTACATCAATGTTTCCATTAAATAATTCTCTGGATTCAACAAATCCAACATAGTTAATATCATTTAATGTTTTCAAATATTCGTGAGCTTGTTTAGTTGATGTAGGACCTTTGTAATCTTCAGTTCCAATGTTAATAAGTGAAACTCTAGGTTCTGCTACTTTAAACATTGTTTTATAGAACAATGAAGCTAGCATGGCTCATTCAACTAAATATTGTGCTTTTGTTTCTAAGTTAGCACCTACATCTAAAAATAGCAATTTGCTACCTAAAATAGATGTAGCAACTGGCATAAATGCTGGCCTAGAAATGTTTTGTAATCTTTTTAATTTAAGTGTTAATGTTGAAATATAAACTCCACTATCTCCACTTGATAAAACTGCATTAGCTTCATTGTTTATAACTTTACTAATTGCAAGATTCATTGATGTATCTTCGTTCATTGATTTTCTAATGTTCTTAGGTTCGCTAGGAACATTTTTGTTTTTAATAAGTAAGATATTTTCAGGAAGTTTTGTTTTATCAATATTTGAAATGTCACCAATTAATTGAATTTGTGTATCAAGGAATTGAAGAGCAAATTTGCTAGCAGCTTCAACTGCTGCGCTTGGACCATTATCATTTCCATTTATGTCAAAAGCAATTTTGAATTTATAGTCTTTCATTATTCAACTCCAATGATGAATTGATATGTAGGTTGATTACCTTCAATAATTTCAACTTCAATATCATAGTTTGATTCAATGAAGTTAAGAATTTCTTCAGCTTCATCAAGTGAGCTTTCATCACCGTAGTAAATTGTGACTAATTCTTTGTCTTCTGTAATTGCTTTTTTAACTATTTTTTTAGCAGCATCTAAAAGTTTTGATGAACTTGCAGTGATTTTTCCATTGATGATAGATAAATAATCACCATCTTTAATTTGAACACCATTTAATTTCGTGTTTCTAATTGCTTTTGTAATTTCACCAGTAGTTACATTAGCAATTGCATCATTCATCATTTCAACGTTCTCTTCAACTGAAGATTCGTGGTTGAAATTAAGCATAGCTGTTATTCCTTGGATTTGTGTTTTTGTAGGAATAATAATAACGTTTTTGTCTTGGATAACTTGCGCTACTTGTTGTGCAACAAGTATGATGTTTGAATTGTTTGTAAGAATAAATACTGAATCTGAATTTACATTATTAACTGCATTTATCAAGTCTTGAGCAGATGGGTTTTGTGTTTGTCCACTTTCAACAACAAAGTCACAACCTAAATCTTTCATTCTTGCGACTATACCTGAACCTAAGTTGCATGAGATAATTCCACAAGGTGTTCTACTTTCTTCACTATGTTGTAATTGTGACTCTTTAAGTTTTTCGGCATTAGCTTTTGAATAGTTAGCTTGAAGCGTCATATTTTCTGATTTGATTTTGATAAATTCACCATATTGTTGAGTAAAGTTTAACATATCGCCAGGTTTAACTGTGTGACCGTGAACTTTAAGGATATTGTTGTCAGAAACAACAACAAGTGAGTTAGCCAATTTTTCAAGTTTTGCAACAAAGTTTGCTTTCTTGAATTTAGCTGGTTCAGTTAAATCGATAAGAACTTCTGTACAGTAACCAAATTCTCCTTCGTAAACTTCGCTATCACCAATAAAGTTTATGACTTCATCTGAATTATCTTTAAGTTCAACTGGTCTATCGTGAAGAGCTTCATTCATTCCTCAGAAAATTGTGTAAAGACCTTCACCACCACTGTCGGTAACTCCAACTTCTCTTAAGTTCTTAAGTTTGTTAGGTGTTTCATCACAACTTTTCCGTGCAAACGCAACAACTTCTTCAAAGAATACTGAATAGTGAATGTTTTTACCCTCGAATTCTTTTTTAAGATTTTCAGTTGTTTCTCTAATGACTGTAAGAATTGTTCCTTCAACAGGTTTAAAAACTGATTTGTAAGCAATTTCAGTCGCTTTTTCAAAAGCTTGAATTAAATCTTGAGTATTCAATTCAACTTTACCATCTGTACCTAAAGCAAATCCTTTGAAAATTTGTGAAAGGATAACACCAGAGTTCCCTCTAGCTTCATAAATCATATTTGTTGAAACTTTTTTAGTAATAGCATATACTGGTTCATTTTGAGCTTTTTCTAAATCAGGTATAGCAGCTGCTACTGTTGAAGACATATTTGTTCCAGTATCTCCATCAGGAACAGGAAACACATTTAACGCATCGATTTTGTTTTTTGCATTAACTAATGCTTTAGCTCCTGATAAAAATGCTTTAGCTAACTCAGAACCATTCAGGATATTTCTTTTATCTACTTTCTTACTTTTACTCATTGGTTACTCCCTTGACAATGATAATTAGTTTATTGAATTTAAATTTCTTAGCTTTTAATTTCATTTCCATAATTTTGTAAATTTGTGAAATGATGAATTTAATTGGTGTGCCATCAAAAACAGTAATTGCTGCTTTAATTTCAACACGTGAATTTTCAGTTAATAAAACCTCAATGTTTTCAAAATATTCTTCAGGATTTAATCTAACAATTGTGTCAGGTTCACAATTGATATCTAAAGTTGGTTCGTGTAAGAATCTTACGCCTGGAACTTTAGAAATTGAATCAATGAACATTTGTTTAATTTGCAATGTATCCATCCAAAACCTCCGTGTTTGATAAAGTATATATATTTTACCCTAATTTATTTTTATAAATATATAATATTTATACACTCTAATAAGCGGTGAAATTATGGCTGAAGCAATCAAAAACGCAATAGTTTTAAACTTACACGAAATATCAGACAATGAGCATATTGTCAGTTTTTTCACTGCTTTTGGGAGGTTAGACTTAGTTGCTAGAGGTCTAAATAATGTACATTCAAAAAATAGAAGTAACTTAATAGTTGGTTCAATTGTTGAAATTGAATATTTTGCTTCAAGAACACAAAATAAGTATGGAAGATTAAAAAAATCAAGCACAATAAAATTACTTGATGTCACTAATTTAAATAATATTAAGCTATTTAATAGTTTGAACTTTTTATTCCAGAATATAAGAACTAGAAATCATTTATTCGCTGAATACAATAGACATTTTGATAGTTTTAATAATGTACCTTGAACTAAAGTTTCAACATACTTTTATGCACACTCATTACTATACTTTGGTATTGATTTATCATTTAATTCTTGCAAAAGATGTGGAAGAATTAAGGACTTTATTTCTTTTGATTTTAATTTAGGTTTTATTTGTCAAAATCACGATATTACCCAAAGACTTGATGTTTCAGTTTTACAAGCTATATGATATTCATTTCATGACTTTTACGCCTATGTCAATGATGTAAACAGTGAAATTAACAAGTTTATTTTTATTGAATATAAGAAACAAATAATTAATCATTTAAATATTAGCAAATAACTGAGTTTTATGCTAAAATAATAAAACTATGAGTAAAAGAGATTATTATGAAATTTTAGGTGTTTCAAAAACAGCTACTGAACAAGAAATTAAAACAGCTTACAGAAGTTTAGCTAAAAAATATCATCCAGATAAATTGAAAGATGAGACTTCTGATGAAAAAATGAAAGAATTAAATGAAGCTTATTCAATTCTTTCAGACCCTGAGAAAAGAAAAGTTTATGACCAATACGGACACGACGCCGCTAATGGAAGAGCAGGAGCAAACCCAGGAGGTGGAAACTACTATGGTGGTGGATTTGGTGGTGCACAAGGCTTTTCTGAAGATTTTCAAGATATTTTCGAGAACATTTTCGGTGGATTCGGAGGGAGAAGACAAAGAAGTTCTCAAGGTTCATATCAACAAAGAGGGGATGATTATAGAACTAATATAAATATTTCATTTATGGATGCTCTTAAAGGAAAAACAATTAAAGAGAAATTAGATAAATGAGAAATGTGTATGTTCTGTACAGGGACTGGAGCAGAAAATCCAAATGATCTGCAAACATGTAGTTCATGTAATGGAGTAGGACACAAAAGAAGAGTTGTTAATAGTTTCTTTGGTCAACAAGTTCAGCAGGTTATTTGTGAAACATGTCATGGAAAAGGTAAGGTTGTTGTTTCAAAATGTAAAAAGTGTCGTGGTGAAGGTTACTCAGCTATCCAAAAAACCGTTTCTATTAAAATAGAGGAAGGGACAGTTTCAGGAACAAGATTAAAAGTTGCTGGATATGGTGGTTTAGGTAAAAACGGTGGAACACCAGGAGACTTATACATTACAGTTAATGTACTACCTCATAAATATTATGAAAGAGATGGAATGGATATTGAAATGGACTTTCCAGTTTCATTCATTGATATTATGTTAGAAAACACAGTTGACGTACCAACTCCTTGAGGGAATGTAAAAATTAAAATGAAGAAAACCTACACAAACTCAAAAGTGATTAAGGTTCCTAAAAAAGGAGTTCACTTCAGAGGTATGGAAGGTGATTTAAGATTACATTTAGAAGTTATTATTCCTGATTTAGATAGAAAAAATAAAAAAGAAGTTTTAGCTGCATTACAAAATGTAACTGATTCATCAAATCAAGATTTTGTTCAAGCAGTTGAAAAAGCTAACAAATAATTTTTTACCTAACTATAGTAGTTAGGTTTTAATTTAGCAATTAATTTTAATTAGTTTATTAAATTAAATTATAATTAATTTAATTTATGTATAAGAACGAGTTAGTTATTAAAAAATCAGAATTTATTGGTTATTTATATCCAGTTTCTTCAAAAGAAGAAGTTAACAAAATTCTAAAGGATCTTAAAGAACAATATAAAGATGCAAGACATATTTGTTATGCATATTTATTAAATTCAAATGGTGCTGAAACAGGTGGATTTTCAGATGATAAAGAACCTACTGGAACAGCTGGTAAGCCTATGTTTGAATTAATTAGATTAACAAAAGCGCAAAATGTTTTAGTTGCAGTTGTTAGATATTTTGGTGGAACAAAATTAGGAGCTGGACCACTTAAAAAAGCTTACAGGGAATCAGCTTCAACAGTAATTAACTTATATTTAAAAGACAATCAAGGTAAGGAGAAATAAAAAATGATTAAAGTAATTAAAGAACTTAAAAAAGATTTTTTAGTTTTAAAAGCAGCTTATGAAAACAAAGATTTTCCTTCTTATGTAGCTACTAAAAATGGAAAAATTACAGATAACTTAAGTGAAAATGTTTCATACATTTACATTGATAAAAAACATCAATCATTCGATGAATTAGCAGCTTTATTTGAGAATTTAGCAACTTCAGTTAATAGGGATTATCAAGTTGATGTTGAATCATTTGTTTTAAATAATGATGTTTTAAAAACATTCAGAATTATTTACTCAAAATTATTATTTGGACAAGTGAAATTATTCAAAAAATCAATTGAAGAAGATAAAGAAAAATTCAAAAACATCTATGTGTATGTGAGAAACGAAAATGTTTCAGCAAAATTAGTTAAGAAAATTGAAGTAGTTGCAAAAGCAATTAATGATGTCAGAAATCTTCAAATTAAACCAGAAAACTTCTTAAACTCAGAAATGTTAGCTAGTGAGATTACAAATGATTTTTCAGGTATTGAAGGTCTTGAATTAACAGTTTTAACTAAAAAAGAAATTGAACAATTAAATATGGGCCTTTTATTGTCTGTTAATAAAGGAAGTGTTCATGAATCAAGAGTTGTAGTTGTATCTTATAAAGGGAACAAAAAATCAAAAGAACATATTTCTATAGTTGGGAAAGGTATCACATTTGACACAGGTGGAGTTAATACAAAAGGATATCATATGGAAGGTATGAAATATGATATGTCTGGTTCAGTAATTGCAGCTTATGCAGTTAAAGCTTTAGCTGAATTAAAAGCCGATGTTAATGTTTCTGCTGTTATGTGTATTACAGATAACAGAATTAACAATGATGCTTCATTACCAGAGAATGTTTACCAATCTATGTCAGGTAAATGAGTTGAAGTAGTTGACACAGATGCTGAAGGAAGATTAGTTTTAGCTGATGGAATTTTCTATGCAGCTGACAAATTAAAACCAACAACAATTATTGATGTTGCAACATTAACAGGTTCAATGTTAACAGCATTAGGAAATATTTTCACAGGAATCTGATCAACAAATGATTCAAAATGAGATGACTTTTTAGCAGCTTCTAAAGAAGCGAACGAAAAAGTTTGAAGAATGCCTTTACACGAAGATTATAACAAAGGTAACAAGGGTTCAAAAGTTGCTGACTTAGCTAACTGAAGTTCAAAAGTTAGACCAGATTCATCACAAGCAGCAATGTTCTTAAAAGAATTCACTAAAGATATTGATTTCATTCACTGTGATGTTGCTGGTACTGCAGATGTTCAAGGCGAACCACAAGGTGCATTAGTTGCAACATTAGTTGAATATGCATTATTAAATGAAAATAAGTAATATAATTTACTTATTTATTTAGAAAGTTTAATATTTATAAAATATTAAATAACTCACTTATTTGTATGAAAGGAAATTATGATTAAAACAGTTGATAAAGTTAGAAATAACTCAATGCTTTTAAAAGCAGTTTACAAAAACGATGAAAACTTACCATCAACATTAATTCAAAAAAATAATGTTGTAACAGAATACTTTGATAAAAATGAAGCTCTTGTATTTATGGGAGAAAAAGATAAATTATCTTTTGAATCAGTAGCTAAATTTGCAAAAGGATTCTTTACAAGTCAAGGTAGAGATATCCAAGTTGATTTAGATTCATTCGTAACAGAAAAAGTTACATTAGCACAAGTTGTTAAAGCTTTCATCGAAGCTTACAACTATGTAAATGCTGATTTATATTCAGCTAAAACAGCTAAAAAAGATGAGAAATTTACAATTTCATTATTATCAGTTACAGATGAAAATGAATATGCAGATGCATTAAAACAAGCAGTTGTATTATCAGAAGCTGTTAACTTCGCAAGAAACTTACAAGTGACACCACCAAACATTTGTAACTCAGAATGATTAGCAGAAGTTGTTAGAAAAGATTTAGAACAATACTCAAACTTAAAAGTTACTGTTCTTAATAAAAAACAAATCGAAGAGCAAAAAATGGGACTTTTACTTTCAGTTA
This sequence comes from Mycoplasma sp. 2248, assembly GCF_034863245.1. NCBI lineage: Bacteria > Bacillati > Mycoplasmatota > Mollicutes > Mycoplasmatales > Mycoplasmataceae > Mycoplasma > Mycoplasma sp. 2248. Next base: position 27,659 of record NZ_JAYFFC010000007.1, on the reverse strand, counting down.
ACCGTGGAAGTATGTTTGAACCAAGAGTTGTTGTTATTGAATACAACGGTAACCCTGAATCAAACGAAAAAACAGTTTATGTAGGTAAAGGAATTACATTTGACTCAGGTGGATACAACATTAAAACAGGTAGAAACATGTTAGGTATGAAATTTGACATGTCAGGTTCTGTGTTTGTTGCTTCAGCTCTTAAAGCAATTGCTCAATTAAAACCAAAAACAAACGTTGCTGCAATTATGTGTATTACAGACAATAGAGTTAATGGAGATGCTTCATTACCTGATTCAGTTTGAACATCAATGAATGGTAAAACAGTTGAAATTAACAACACAGATGCTGAAGGTAGATTAGTTATGGCCGATGGATTAACATACGCTGTAAGAAACTTAAAAGCTACAAGATTAGTTGATGTTGCTACATTAACAGGTGCTATTTTAGTAGCATTAGGACAAACATACACAGGTGCATGAGCTACTACAGATGCTGCTTGAGAAGAATTATTAAAAGCTGCTAAAGAACAAAATGAATTAGTATGAAGAATGCCACTTGATGAAGCTTTTGCCAAAGAAATTAGAAACTCAGTAGTTGCCGACCTTAAAAATACTGACTTAAGCGGTATTGGTGGAGGTTCATCATCAGCTGCTATGTTCTTGAAAGAATTCACAGAAGATGTTGAATACATTCACTTAGATGTTGCAGGAACAGCAGATATCGCTTCAAGACCTACAGGTGTAATGGTAAAAACATTAACACAATTAGCTCTTGATTCATCTAAATAATAAAACCTCAAAAAAGTTATATAAAAATACAAATATCACTTTCTAACTAGGATATTTGTATTTTTTGTACTAATTTTTACGATTGAAGAAGATATTATTTTACTTAATTCAATAAGTAAAAGATTTATCGCCACTCTTATTTTGTTTCGTTACTAAATATAATTTTTTACCATCTTGAAAAACTAAGATGCAAATGAAAAATAAAATTACTAGTGATAATATTGTGGAAGAAGTTCAAGAAATAATAGGTGTCGAAATACGGCGAAGTAAAAGATATCCAAGAGAATTTGATATAAATTGAAAAACTATACCTGTTATAAAAATAGGAACAACAATTATATATGTGCATATAAATGTAATAAGTTTCATTTTATATGCAAATGAATATTGAATCTTAATATTTTCACATAAGAAAGGAAAGAAACTTGTAAATCAACTATTCTTGTTTGCTCTTCTTAAGTAAATAACATTATGTATTATTATAAATATACAGATAAAATATGTGATTAAATAGTCTTCGAGAAACATTAGATAAGCTTTATATCCAATGGATTTAGGGATATAAGGAGGTACATCTATCGCGAGACCTGGCACATCTGATCATTTTATTCGATATATGTTTACAGCATAAATAGGTAAAGCAACCACAAGAGAAAATAATAAAATTAAATATACACTTAAAGTTGAAAATTTTAATCAGTTTTTTCTTAACATGATTTTATTAAACCTTCTTTCTTTAGAGTTCGATTATTAATTAACATAACTCATACTTATTTAGTAGTTGCTTCTTTGTTTGTTAAATATAATTTTTTTCCATCTTGAAAGACTAAAATGCAAATGAAGAAGAAAATTATTATTGATAATATTATGTAAGCAACTGAAGCAATGAGAGGCATAGAAATATATGCGTTAAGACCAAAGGAATTGAATATAAATTGAAAAACTATACCTGTTATAAAAATAGGAACAACAATTATATATGTGCATATAAATGTAATAAGTTTCATTTTATATGCAAATGAATATTGAATCTTTATATTTTCACACAAGAAAGGGAAGAAACTTGTAAATCAATTATTTTTGTTAACTTTTCTTAAGTAAATAACATTATGTACTATTATAAATATACAGATAAAATATGTGAAGAGATAGTCGCCTGCGAAAAACAGATATGCTCCATCAGAATAAGTTTTATGTATTCCTTCTGGTAAATGTGGCAAACTAGTTTTATATAAATCTATAGCATAAATAGGTAATGCAACCACAATAGAAAATAAGAAAATTAAATATGCACTTAAAGTCGAAAATTTTAATCAGTTTTTTCTTAACATGATTTTATTAAACCTTCTTTCTTTAGGATTAAATTATTAATTGATTATACGTGTTTGTTAAACAGCTTTATTTAGTAGAAACCTTTTTACTTGTTAAATATAATTTTTTACCATCATGAAAAATTAAGATGCAAATGAAGAATAAAGTTATTAGTGATAATATTGTGGAAGTAGTTCAAGAAATAATAGGTGTGGAAATACGACGAAGTAAAAAATATCCAAAGGAATTGAATATAAATTGAAAAACTATACCTGTTATAAAAATAGGAATAACAATTATATATGTGCATATAAATGTAATAAATTTCATTTTATATGCAAATGAATATTGAATCTTAATATTTTCACACAAGAAAGGGAAGAAACTTGTGAATCAACTATTCTTGTTTGCTCTTCTTAGGTAAATAACATTATGTACTATTATAAATATACAGATAAAATATGTGATTAAATAGTCTTGGAGAAACATCAGATAAGCTCCATCTCCAATGGATTCAGGGATATAAGGAGGTACATCTATCGCGAGACCTGGTACATCTGATCATCTTATTGAATATATGTCTACAGCATAAATAGGTAAAACAACCACAAGAGAAAATAAGAAAATTAAATATGCACTTAAAGTTGAAAATTTTAATCAATTTTTTCTTAACATTATTTTAAAGTTCCTTTCTTTAGGATTAAATTATTAATTTCTTCACCAGCATATAATTTATCTTTATATTTAAGCAGTCTTGGTTGTTTTCTTGCGTTTTTTTGTTTTAAACTTCCTGTAGTGAAGATGCTTAAAATTAATTTTGTATTTTTCATAATATATCTCCTTACTTTTATTATATTCTTTTTAAGTAAAATAAAATAAATTATGGAAAAATATTCAACTTAATTTTTGATGCTTACTATAGAAATGCAACTAAAATGGTTTTAGTTTTCATTTAGCTTTTTTTGAGCTTAAATTTCTTTGTATATCAGATATAAGATTCCTTTTTTCATCTCTAATGCATAAATGAATGTATAATTAAATACCATACATTAATGAGGGGTATTATGTCGCTATTCAGAAGCTTAAATGCTAACTTATGAAAATATATAAGTAGTATTTCATTATCATCAATCGGGTCAGAAGCATTTAAATTAGCTTCTAGTTTATATATTTACAAAATAACTGGTGATTTCTGATTAGTTACATTGTTGTACTTATTAGTACAATTACCATCGTTAATTATTTATGCAATCTCATCAAAACTTGTTAAGTTACTACCTGATAGAGTTGCTCTTCTTATTTGTGATATCGCTAGTTCAATATTGTTGATAATACCTTTAGCAACTTACTTTGCATTTATCAATAGTTCATCTACACATACATTTTCAATTATTTTAATTGTGACAAGTACACTTTTAGGAACTGTCCATTCTTATAGATTTATACACCTTAAGAATATTCTTTACTTTTTAGCAAAAGATAAAAATGATTTAAATAAATTCAACATCGGTAACTCATTTGCCATATCAATTGGATTAGTTTTATCTCCAATATTGTCACTTTTACTTTATAAGTATTTACCTTTTTATTCTTTAGTTATTTTTAACATGTTAACTTACATATTATCTGGTTTACTTTATTGAAGTTTAAAAACTAAATCAGAAATGACTGTTTTTGTGGATAAAGCAAAAGCAAATGATGGATCACATAAGATTTTAAGTTCTAAATTTAAGCTATTTTCATGAATATTCATATTATCTTCATCCTTAGTAATTGGAATATTCTTATTTCCTAAACAATCTGGAATTATTCAATTTTTCAAATGAGTTGGTGATTATAAATATGAGGATTGAAGTTTCTATTTCACAATTGTTTTAGCTCTATTAAGTCTAGCTGGTGTAATTGTTGTTTTCTTATTAAATAAATACAAAGTAAAAATTGATCTTAGATGAATAATTTTTGGAATGTTTGCATTGAGCATCATTTGAATGTCATTATCATTCATTTCAAATAAACAGTTTATTTTAATTAGTTACTTTTCAATTAATGCACTACAACAATTGGTGTTTAGTATGTTCTTACCAGGATTTTATAGCAAGTCATATCAATTATTCGAAAAAGATAAGTTCCATTTACAAAATTGGTTATCAATAGTGTTTAGGATTATTATGTCTTCATTATTAATAATTGCACTTACAGCGATTAATAATTTAGTTGGATACTCATGAACTTACATTGCATATTCAGTAATAGTTATAGTTTGTGGAGTGATTGCTATAGTTTCATATACCAGAATTAATAAGTTGTACAAGATCCCTACTATTAAGAAAATTGATAATTTATGAGTTTTATAATTTAGGAAGATTAATTTTTCATATGAAATTCAAAGTTAAATGATGTAATTAAACTTTAAGCATTTTAAACATTGAAAAGAGATTATCGCATTTAATAAAATAGGATAAGAAAAGTAGATAGAAAATAAAAAATGTCTACTTTTTGTTTGCAATAAAAGAAAGAATTATACGAGTAACTGGGTAATTAAAACGCTATCCAAGATTACATTTGATGATATAAGGGTAAAAAGTTTTCGAACTATGTTAAATTGAAAAACACCTCAACAATGTTGAGATGCTTTGAGCTTTTTCTACAAATTACCTATAAAACTTGTCTTATTTACATGTGAATGCAATGTTTTTCTTATATTTAGATTAGTTGATTTTAGAACTACCAAATTTTGTTGCTTTAAAATCTGCATTATTCTTAATTTTTTCACCATTTTCATCTAATCAAATTTCTTTACCATTATGGTTATCTCAGGTTATAACATTAGCTGTCGAACTTAAACTTGTAACTTTTCCACCTGTTCTTGGGGTTACTGAATAGTCCTCAATAAAAATATATCCTTCATTAGTCTCTTGCAGAACATTTTGAGCTAATAAAATATCCAAAGTTCCCTTAATTGATTTCTCGAAATATTGTTCTTTTTTAGGATTTTTAATAATTCTTGAACCTGCAAATATTTTTACAGAACCATCTTTTTCATAAAGTTCTGCTTGAGCAATTTTCTCACCTTTAGAGTTTGCGATATGAATTTTGAAAACTTTATATTTTGTGTCATCAGCTTCGAAATATTTAAAAGTTTTCTTAAGTATTTCATTAGTTATCTTTTTAGAACGTTCTTCAATAGTCTCTGTATTTCAATATTCATATTTTAGAATATCGGCATTCATAGCCCAATGGATGAATTTATTAATTTTAGCTTTCTTCTCTTCGAAAGGTAAATTACCTAGATATGAGTTTTCCTCTTTCTTGAATAAAGCTAAATTACCTATTCTATGCTTATGTGTTTGGTGATTATCTTTTGTAATGCCGTTTTCACCAATTCATTTTGCACCATCTTGAGGCATTAAATGTTCTATGCTTCACTCTTTTGGTTCAACGTCTTTATATGTGAATGTGTCATTGAATTGGATATGTATGTATATATTTTTTAGTAAACGTGCACGTTGATACATATTTGCTTCTAACATATAATCTTCAAGTTCCTTGTCAGTAGGCATACGTGTAGTTTTTCCGTTATTATCATTAACAAGTGAACTTCTGAAGGTATTTATAACGCTACTTTCATCCTTTCAATTCTTAGATTCTAATAGTACTAATAGATTAATAAATACTTTATTAATACTCTGAATACCAAGATTTAATATTGCACGACGTACAAAATAAATATTTATACCTTTCAGTATTTCAAGGAACAAATCTTCTTTAATAATTTTCTCGTGAAGAAGTTTACTCATTTTGACAATTAAAGGTAATGCAGCGTCTGTATTTAAGTTTTTACTTAAAACCATTTCTCTTATTAGTTTTTTATTCTTAAATATTGTTTTAGACGTTATTTCTTTATTATCAATTAACTTTATGTATTTATATTGTTCTGAGTATTCAAGAACATCACTAAGAATTTCACTTAGTTTGAGCGTACCATATTCATTTTGATAATTCTTCTCGCAGTAATGTTTGAAATTATCATAAATCCTTGTAAAGTTAACAATTTCCAATGTTTTTATTTGTAAATAAATGAAAAAGAAATGTTCCATTATTTTAGAATCATTATTTAAGTTTTTCTCAATTTTTACCCAATACTTATCGTATAAATCTTTTTGCTCTCTTTCAGTTTTTGCAGACATTAATATGTAATTTCTAATAAGATCAGCTTGAGTTAATTTAACTCCGGTTGAGTTGATGCTTTGAAATATTTTTTGTGGGTTGTCATTATCTTCGATTTTGACTGAGATAATAATTAATTTGCTTAGTGAGTTTAAAAATTTATCAACTGTTTCAAGTTGAATTTTTCCTTCATTTTTTAATAGATGTTCCAATTCTTCTTTAATGTATTTATATGAAGAATAGACATTTGATGTATTCAATAAACCGATATCTTCTTTTGAATTAATTTCGCCTTCAAGAATTTTCTTAAATGCGTCATTATCATCAACTAATGGATATAATCTACATTGTTTCTCTTTTTTGTTATCTTCAAAGTATAGAAAATTATTATTAAGTGTTTCAATAACTTCGGTAAATTTTTCAGAATAGGAAACACTACTTAAAATATCTCTTAAAGCGAGAATTATTAGAAATGTTGTAACTAATCTCTGTTGTCCATCGACAACGTACATTTTAAATGCTCCATTGTTATCACTAAGAGGATTAAAATCAGTATTCTTGTCTAAATAATAGAAAAAGAAACCGATGAAATGTTGATAATCAGAATCGTTACTATTAAAGATTTCGATAATATCCTTAATATATGCTTCTACTGCTGGTTTCTTAGTTCAGGTATATTTTCTTTGAAAAATTGGAATTACATATTGAGTGTGAGGTGTGGAAGATTTTTGCTTAATTATTTCCATCATATTAACAACTGACACTGAATTATTTGTCATATTTTCTCCTAAAATATAAGCATAAAAGTTATTCAAGATAATTAAAATACTGCTTATAAATAATATTTTAATAAATTATTCGAAAGCGTAATGAACTTTTAAATATAAAAAAAGATGAGTCGAGAAACTCATCTAGTTTTAACATCCATGCGGTAGCTGTAGTTGCATTTGTTATATTATCGCAAACATTGATAGTGTGATAAATAAAATAAATACAAAAGAGATTGAATCTAATCTATCTAAAATACCACCATGCTCTCTTAATAAGTTTGAGAAATCTTTAATTTCATTTCTTCTTTTTATGAGTGAAAATGCTAAGTCTCCACAAATTGCAAACATAGGAGCAAGGAAAATAAATAACATTAAATACACAAACATCATATTTAAACTATTAGCAGCAGAATTTCATGGTGTGATCATTATGTACATTAATGTTTGTTTTTTATCTGATGCTATTCCATAAGCTATTCCCATATATGCTAATGTAACTGCGATTGAGGCAATAATTCCGACAATAGCACCTTCAATTGTCTTTTTAGGACTAATAGCTGGAGCAAGTTTTTGTTTGAAAAACTTGTGCCCTAAAAATCTTCCACCGAAGTATCCTCCAATGTCGCAAGACATTGCAATGAATACAATTAATAAAATAACTTCAATCGCGTAAGTTTGCGCAAGCAATACCATAAATGATTTTAAGAAGTATGTTAAGAATGAAAAGATGAAAAAGAATGATAAAGCTTTAATTGCTAAATATTTGAGATTAATGCTTTTAACAGTTAAAAATCTAATTAATACAAAAATTAATGTAATTGTTAAAGGTCATATTGCATCAAAGAAACTAAATGCACCATAAGTAGCATCCGTAAAGATTGAACCAATTTGTAATATATTTTTATTAACTAAAATACTTTCTTGGATTGTTATACGAGTTGTTAAGAACTTAAGGAAGTTTGGATAAGCAAACAGCAATCCAACTGCAAAAGCAGGTAAAACTCATTTAAATATTTTATGGTTTTGCAGATATGCTTTTGATAGTTCATAATAAATTCAAAAAGCAAATCCTACAAAAATCAAAATAGACAATGTTCTTAAAAACCAAAATACTCCATCAGTAAAGTTTTTATATAAATTAAAATCAAAAGAGTATTTTGACACTGTTAAAAATATAATTAGAACAAGTCCGATAATTAGAGCAGGAATAACTCTATTTATTCAAAAAGATTTTTGTTCTTCTTTTTTCATTATTTCCTTTCTTAATCTTCAAGTTCTTGAAGAAATTGAAGATACATATGCAAGTACCCTTCAGGTACAATGAATTTTTCAATATTAAATAAACTTTTATCAAAATATCTAGATCAACCTCCAGAAATTATTGAGTTTTCTGGTTTATCAAATGAAGATACATAACCTGATAATAAAGAGCTTAAACCACTTAACATAGCTGTTTTTGTAGTTGTTCCTGCTTTAGTTTCAGGTACTCTTAATTCACTTTCAATTATTCCAGGAGCTACAAATGGCATATCAAAAAAGTCCACTATTCTAGCTATTGAAACACTTTTAAGAATTAAGTTTTCCATTTTTAAATTAACTCAATATGTTCCTAATAAGTTAATTGAATCTTTTTTATATTTAATTGAGTTTATAAGTAATGCTGATAAGATATCAAAACCAATAGAACCTTTGTGTTTTATATTTTTATCAATTAAGTGAGACATCCTTTTAATAATTACTTTTTTCTCATCGTTTAAGTAAACTAAATCGTTAGACATAAAATTCAACTTACTTGCCATGGCGAAGATAATGGTTTTACATAAATCCTCATCTGTATTAGTTGCAGCTACAAGGATTCTAGTGTCTTCAAGATCTTTAAGTATTTTAGCAAGCTCTTTGGTAAAAGCTAAGTAGTCAATAATTTTTGCCTTACCTTGTTTAATTTCATTTGTCCTTAAGTCGACTTTGTAATTAACTATTTTGATGAATGTGTTACCCAAATCCATAACAATATATTTTGATAATTTTTTCATAGTTATTAATTTCATTTTATAATTCTTAATTATATACTTTTAAAAAATAAAATGTGGAGGTACATATGAAAAAACCCATAAATATTGGACACACAAATAAGACATATATGACTGAAAATTCAATCTATCAAGAAAAGGTTTTAAATAAATTCAATCATAAGTTAGATTACGCATTACTTGAGAAATTTGGTTTTGTACCTCGTTTAATTAATGAAACAGAAAATTCTGTTGAATGAGAGTATATTCAGACAAAACAATTGGTGTTTACAGAAGATGTTTTGACTCAAATTGCGAATAATTTTAAGACATTACATGATTCAAAGCTACAGTTCCCTAAGACAAATGTAGCTTCAAGAGTCAAAGAGTATAGAAGAATTCTCAATGAAAGAGGAATTAAAATTGATGTTCTTAATGATTACTATAAGAGAATTAATTTAATATTAAAAAACTCTGAATCAAATAGACCATTGCACAATGATTTATACTTAAACAATATTCTCCTAGACTTAAACGACAAAGTTTACTTTATCGATTGAGAGTATGCTTCAATGGGTGACAAGCATTTTGATTTAGCTTACTTTATTTGTGGTTCATACTTAAATAAAGATCAAGAAGAGTTTTTCTTAAATGTTTATGATACATATTGAGAAGAATATTTAATTCAACAAAAAATATTAGTGTATTACTTAACAATTCTTTGAGTGAATGCTCAAGAAACAAAACCATTTGATGACGCAAGTTTAATTGTGAAATTAAAAGAGACCGTTAAAGAATATGAATATAAGAAATCAACTAACACCTTTAGGAGGTAGAGGTAGAAGTTTCAGTGAATAGAATATATTTCTATAATACGAATCACAAGTACTCGTTAAATTACTAATTTTTTAAACTAAGACAAGAAAAGTGGACAGAGGTCAAAACTGTCCACTTTTCTTATCTTATTTTGTAATTCGGTGCTTTATTTTGCGACAATTCAATTCAGCAATTGTATTAAAGATACAATTTGAAATATAAATGACTATCATGCAATTGAAATACCATTCTTATGCTGTGTGTCATCGGTTTTATAGGTCATTTTTTCTTTCAATATTTAAATTTTTAAAAGATAGTTAATAAAAAATACTATATATTAATTATAATAATATTTTTATAACTTATACAAGGTGGTGAAGTAATGGAAGGATACAAAAATCAAAAATTTAATTTACTAGCTAACAAATTAAATTTACCTTATATCGCATCATTTTCGGATGCTAAAATAGATAGCAACAACATTAAAGTTGTTAAAAAATCAAATACAAATGAAGAAAGATTAGAGGTTACTTTAACTCTTTTAACAATTCCATCGCTTGAAGATTTAAGAACTTTAACAGTTGCAGCTATAAAGGAAAGAGTTAATTTCAAATTTAAATACGATAATAATGAATATTTATCAAGTCCATTAGTTCTTAATTATTTGGAATATGTAGTTAAGAAAACTCTTCCAGATAATAGTGAAATTGCAAGAACATTAAGATTTCAAAATGTTAATTATGATGAACAAACAAGAAGATATTTAGCACATATCTTTGATTATCAAAATACTCCTGAATTTCAAGAAGAACTTAAGGCAGTTAATAAGTATATGAAAGAACTTTTTGGTTTTGATGCATTTGAATTAAATGTTAAAGTCAATACATTTGATTTAAAAGAACAAATCAACAATAACATCCTTCAAAATTATGACAAAATCAAAAATCAATTTAGTGATCACGATACAGACTCAACTTCATTTAAAAAAGGTTCAATCAAATATGATAAAGGAAGTTGAGGAAAAAGACGTTCACCATCTAGTTATACAAAATACACAATTCAAGAAGTTCACGAACTTCCTTATGAAGATGAAACTACAAATGTTTCTGTAACTGGTTATGTTTATAAAACTGATGTTAGAGACACTAACAAAGGGTTAAAAATTCATAACATTTCAATTACTGATTATAATGATGCTATTAGTACAGTTTTCTTTGAGAGAGAAAATAATAAAGATGTTTATGTTCCAAAAATTGGAGATACAGTTGAAGCTATGGGTAGAGTTTCTAATCCATATGGTTCAACTTACAATGGTGTAGACAAGTACAATAAACAAATCACAGTTAACTCTTTTGGCAAAGTTGATCCAATTACAGAAGAGCAAGAAGATTTAGCTTATGAAAAAAGAGTTGAGCTTAGCACAAGAACAAAAATGTCAACTATGGATGGACTTTTAAATGCTGAAGATATTGTTTCCATAGTTAAACAATATGGACATTCAGCAGTTGCTATAGTTGATTCAAATGGTGTGCAAAGTTATCCAACTTTCGAGAAAGCTGCTAAAAAAGCTGGTATTAAACCAATTTATGGAGTTAGTTTTGATGTTATTTCAAAAAATCATAATTTCTTATTAAATTATTCGCCCGATAAAAATGCAGTTTTAGAGCAAACTGAATTTGTTGTGCTTGATATTGAAACAACACACTTATCAGCGCAAACAGGAGAATTAATTGAATTTGGTGCTCAAATTGTTAAAGAGCATAATGCTTTTAATCATAAAGACTTACAGTTCTTTATTAAGGCACAAAAACCTCTTAGTGCTAAAACAATGAGCTTAACTAACATTACACAAAAAATGTTAGACGAAGAGGGGATAGAGTTAAATGAAGCTCTTGACAAAATTTATGATTTATTAAATAATAAAGTTTGTGTAGCTCATAATGCTAACTTCGACTTTAACTTTATTATCCAAAAGTTCATTGAGCAAGGGAAAAAAGTTCCAAACACATTCTTTGTCGATACACTTAACATTTCAAGATTGCTATTCCCTGAAAAACGTTCACATACATTAGGGAATTATTGTTCATATTTACAAGTTAGTTATGATTCAGCAGTAGCTCACCGTGCTGACTACGATGCTGGCGTTCTTGCAAGTGCTTGAATTAAGTCAATTCAAATGTTAAAAGAGAAAGGTATTTTAACATTTGATGATTTATATAATACTTATGAACCAAATGTTTACTCACATGTTAGATCAAATCAAATTTCTGTTCTTGCCAAAAACCAACAAGGAATTAAAGAAATTTCTAAATTAATCACACTTTCATTAACCGAAAGATTCTTTAAGTCTCCTAAATTATTTATGGAGGACATTAAGAAGACTGAAAACATTTTAATAGGGTCAGGTGGACTTAAAAGTAGATTTATAGACAATATTTTTTATTCATCAGATATTGAAATTCAAAAGTCAGCAGAATTTGCTGATTACATTGAAATACCACATCCTAATGCACTAAAACATTACTTAGAACCACAGGAAAAATTTACTCAAGAAGAAATTTATGATGGTATTAAAAGAATGATTAATTGAGCGAATAAGCTTAACAAAATTCCTGTTGCAATTGGGGATGTAAGATATAAAAATAAATTAGATAAGGAAGTCTTCAGATGCCTTGTTTATTCAAAAGGTATTGGTAACTCTTCACACTTCTTATTTGACCATAGAAAAGTTGAATTTGAAGGAAGAAACTTCTTATTACCTGATTTAGAGTTTTATACAACTGATCAAATGCTTGAGTCATTTAAATTTCTAAATGATAAACAATTAATTAATGATTTAGTTATAGTGAATACAAACAAGATTGCTAATTTAATTGATCCAGAAATTAAAATTGTTCACGACAAACTTTACACACCTAAATTTGATGATTCATCAGTTAAATTAAAAGAATTAGTTTATAAAACAGCGCATGAAAGGTATGGAGAAGTACTTCCTCAAATAATTGAAGAAAGACTTCAAAAGGAAATCACACCTATTCTTAAATATGGATTTGATGTTATTTACTGAATTTCGCATATCTTGGTTAAAAAATCATTGGAAAGTGGATATCTTGTAGGTAGTCGTGGAAGTGTTGGATCATCTTTAGTTGCTACATTTGCAGGTATCACAGAAGTTAATCCATTACCAGCTCACTACATTTGTCCAAATTGTAAAAACTTTGTTTTAAATGAAGATTCTAATATAACTTCAGGATTTGACTTAGATGATAAAAATTGTGATAAATGTGGAACACTTATGAATAAAGATGGACACACCATTCCTTTCGAAACATTCTTAGGATTTGATGCTGATAAGGTTCCGGACATAGACTTAAACTTTGCTGGTGACTTCCAACCAATTATTCATAATGAAGTTAAGAAACTTTTTGGTGACAGTCATACTCTAAGAGCTGGAACTATTTCTACAATTCAAAGCAAAACTGCCTTTGGTTATGTTAAAAAAGCTAATGAAGAATATAACTTGGGTTATTCAAATGCTTTTGTAGATTATTTATCTTCAAAACTTGAAGACATTAAACGTACAACAGGGCAACACCCTGGAGGTATCTTAATTATTCCTAAAGAATTCGACGTTGAAGATTTTACACCTGTTAACTATCCTGCTGATGATACTTCAATCGATTGAAAAACAACTCACTTCGATTATAGAGCTATCCACGACAATGTCCTTAAGCTAGACTTACTTGGACACATTGACCCAATGGCAATTAGAATGCTTGAAAAATTAACTGGTTTAGATGTTAAAAAAGACATACCTAAAAAAGATAAAAGAGTTATGTCGCTTTTCTCAACTACTAAAGAATTAAATATCACACCTGAACAAATCGGTGGCGAACCAACAGGTGCTTTAGGTATCCCTGAGTTTGGTACATCATTTGTTAGAAAGATGTTGATTGAAGCACAACCTGAATCATTTGCTGACTTAATTTCAATTTCGGGCCTTTCTCACGGGACTGATGTTTGAACGGGAAATGCTCAATCACTTATTAAAGATATGGGATTATCATTAAAAGATGTTATTTCCTGTCGTGATGATATGATGGAATACTTAATGAAGAAAAATATTGAGTCTAAATTAGCTTTCAAGGTTATGGAACAAGTACGTAAAGGAAAAGGTGTAACAGAAGAACAAGTTGCAATATTAAAGAGAAACAATGTACCATCTTGATACATTGATTCAATGCAAAAAATTAAATATATGTTCCCTAAAGCTCATGCTACTGCTTATGTGCTTATGGCTTGAAGAATTGCTTGATTTAAACTTTATAAGCCTTTAGAATACTATGCAACATTTTTCACAACTAGAGCAACTGAATTTGATTTACATGTAATGATGAACGACTTTAAGATTGAAAAAATTAATAAAAAAATTAAGGAAATAACCTTAATGAATGATAGAAAAGTTAAAGACGATCAGTTATTACAAACCTTAGAACTCGCAAGAGAAATGTATGCACGTGGATTAAGTATTTCAAACATCAGCTTAACTAAATCATTAGCAACTGAATGAGTAATAGATTATGAACATAATGCTCTTATACCTCCATTTACAGTTGTAGGTGGGCTTGGAGAAGCTGTAGCAACTGAAATTGTTAATGCTAGAAATGAAAGCGAATTTGTTTCAAAAGAAGACTTCAGAAAACGTGGAAGAGTAAATCAAACTCTTTACAAGATATTGAATGAAGAATTCAAGGTTCTTGATGAATTAAATGAAACAAATCAGCTAACACTTTTTTAAAAATTAAAAAATAACTTTGATAAATAAAAGTTTTATAATATTAATGAGGATATCTTTATAGTATCCTCATTTTCTTTAAATAATTATTTAAACAAAAGGACAAAAATGAAAAAAATTAACTCATTATTATTAACTGTTGCCGGAATCACAACAGCTATAGCACCAGTTGCTGCAATCTCTTGTGGAAGAACAGACAAAACAACTTCAGGAGTAAGAGCAAATATTACTCCAATTGCAGACATTACCAGAAATACAGCTTTAACAGCTGAAACTATTCAAGGTAAAACTCCACTTTCTGTTGTTGTTGTAACAGACTCTGGTCACGTAACTGACTTATCATTTAACCAATCATCATATGAAGGAATGATGAGATATGTTGATGACATTAAAGAGCTTACAGGTTCAGAACCTAAATTTGCTTACTCAGAACCAGAAAGTAATAGTTATGAAAATACTTACAATAGTTTATTAGGGAAATATAACATTTGAATTCTTTCAGGGTTCACACATGGAGATGCAATTAAAGCATACATCCAACAAAATAAGGATAGATTAATTAAGAACAATGTAAAAATCATAGGTACAGACTTCACAATAGATCCAAATGAACTTCAAGGTTATGGAGACTTTTATAGTTTAGATTTTAAAGTTGCTGAATCATCATATATCGTTGGACAAGCAGTTGCTGAATTAATGGCAACAGAAGAGTCATATGCAAACAAAAGAAAAGTAACAGCATTTGGAGGTATGCCTTTCCATGGAGTTGTTGATTTTATTAAAGGTTACTACAGAGGTATTCTTGATATAAATAAAACTCAATCAGATGCTAATAAAAAAGTTAGACCAACACAAGGTAAAGGTCTTGCAAATGACTTTTCAAGTGTAGCGCTTAATACTGCTTTTGAATCAGGTAAACCAATGGATAGTGCAATCGCAAATGCAATTGCTTCAAATCCTACAGTTATTTTACCAGTTGCTGGACCAGCGACAGGGTTCACATTAGATGAACTTGAGAAAAAAGCAAATACAGATCACATTGGTGTAATCGGAGTGGATACTGATCAAGCAAAATCAAGATCAAAAGACTCAGGAAAATTCTATACATCAATTACAAAAAATATTGCACAAGCTGTTTACGATACAATCCTATACATCACATATGGTATTGATAGCAAAAATATTTACAGTACAAAAACACCAGAGAGATCATTCTCAATTAGAGGAAGTTTCAAACAAGGGTGAGTTGGTTATGCACAAAGTACACTCAAAGATGAAGCGATGAGAACAAAAATGAATCAATTATTAGCAAAATATGATGCTAAATTTAAAGAATTATCTGAAGAGGACATAGATTTTATTTCATCAGATAAATTAAATAAAACAGATTCTGCAACTTTATCACTTCCTGACTTAATTCAAGAATTAACTGGCGAAATGTTAAAATAATTTTTCAACAAACTTAATTTTTTAAAGGGTACCTAATTTTGGTATCCTTTTTATTTTTATACCTACCTCCTTGCAATAAAAGAGAAAACACTAAATCAT
Organism: Mycoplasma sp. 2248; assembly: GCF_034863245.1. Classification (NCBI taxonomy): domain Bacteria; kingdom Bacillati; phylum Mycoplasmatota; class Mollicutes; order Mycoplasmatales; family Mycoplasmataceae; genus Mycoplasma; species Mycoplasma sp. 2248. The sequence goes on along the minus strand of NZ_JAYFFC010000007.1, from coordinate 11,464 downwards.
AAAATTAAGAATAAAAAATATATAATTAAAATGTAAATAATAGACATTAAATTCTATTATTTATTTTTTTAATATATTAAAAACACAAGGAAAGATATGAAACAAAACTTTTATGCAATAGAGTTTGATAATATTTCTAAATCTTTCGGTTCTATTAAGGCTAACCAGAATATTAGCTTTAAAGTAGAAAAAGGTACAGTTCACGCATTAATTGGTGAAAATGGTGCCGGAAAAAGTACTTTAATGTCTATATTATTCGGGTTGTATGAACCTGATGAAGGAATTATCAAAGTAAATGAAAAAGAAGTTTTAATCAAAGGTCCTAATGATGCTAATAGATTAGGTATTGGTATGGTGCACCAACACTTTAAACTTGTTGATGTATATACAAACCTTGAAAACATTGTTTTAGGAGCTGAGGATAGAAATAAATTTACTAGAGTTATTGATTTCAAACCTGCTATTGAAAAAATCAAAACAATTCAAGAAATGTTTGATTTGCATTTTGATTTAAACAGGTTAACTGGTAAAGAAACAGTTGCAACTCAACAAAAAGTTGAAATTATGAAAATGTTATATCGTGATTCAGATATTTTAATTTTTGATGAACCAACTGCTGTTTTAACAGACCAAGAAATTCAAGGGCTATTGAATACATTCAAATTATTCAGGGAACAAGGTAAAACAATTTTATTTATTTCTCACAAACTTGCTGAAATTAAAGAAGTTGCTGATAATGCGACAGTTTTAAGACACGGTAAGGTTGTAGGAAACTTCAAAGTAGCAGATGTTTCTATTGAGGAAATGGCTAACCGTATGGTTGGTGGTGATGTCGAAATTATTAGAAATGAATATTCAGATACATCACAAAATGAAGTTGTTTTCAAATTAGATAACGTTTCTACAGATGGTGAAAAACCATTGAAAAATGTTAATTTAGAAATTAGAAGCGGTGAAATTGTTGCTATTGCCGGAGTTGAAGGTAATGGACAAACTGACTTAGAAAAAGTTGTTAGTGGGATGATAAAACCGACAACAGGTCAAGTTCTTTATAAAAAGACACCACTTGTTAAAGAAAGAATGCAATTAATCCAAAAATCAAAAACAAGAAAAAATATAATTATGTTATTGATTTCATTATTTGTATTCTTATACTCAGGTTTAGGTTTATTAGCTGCAGCTAATTACCAATCTGATTCAACAAAAGCTATTATGAATATCGGTGGAGGATTAGCGATTTCTTTCAGCATAATCCTTCTTATGTTGATTTTATTTTCAATATATGGACCAAAATTTAAAGAAAAAACTATTTTTGCAAAAACTAGTTTTCAAAAGCAAATGAGCAAAAGACAGCTGCTAGTTTTTAAAATACTATTCCTAGTATTAGGTTTAGTTTCTGGCTTTGCTGTACTATTTGCTGCATTAGTGTTTACTTCAACAAATACATCAATAGTAGTAGCATTAGCTTCTTCAATTATTGTATTATGTTTAAGTATTATCACTACTGTTTTATTGAAAGTGAATAAATTATTAAAGTTTGAAAATGAGCATGCTAAATTAATCAAACGTAATAAATTATTTGTTATTTTAATATCATTTGGTATTGCTTCTGCTTCAGCATTAGCAATCACATCATTAATTTCATTGTTAACTACTGTTCCACTTGTAGCACTAGGACTAATGATTATGTTTAGTGTATTAATGTTTGCATTTATATTGAGTGGATTACTTGCATATTTCTACTTATCAGATACAAATGAGAAAAAAGTTGTTAATGATGATTACTTTGTCATAAATGAATTATCAGTTTATGATATTTCAAAATTAGGTCTTTCATTCATACCAAGTGATAGACATAAACACGGTTTAGTTCTTGACTATAACATTAAAAATAATTCAATTTTACGTAGACTTTGAGATAAAAAATACAGCAAAGCTGGACTTTTAAACAATAGAGCTATGCAAAGAGAAACTGAAGATATTATTGAAAAATTTGATGTTCGTGGTGCAAGAAATGGATACTCAATGTCAAGATCCCTTTCAGGAGGGAATCAACAAAAATTCATTGTTGGTCGTGAAATGAACTCACCACATGATTTCATTTTAATATTACAACCAACACGTGGATTAGACGTTGGAGCTATCAAAAATATTCATGAAAGAATATTAAAAGAAAAAGCTGAAGGTAAAGCCATCTTATTAATCTCATATGAATTAGATGAAGTTTTATCATTGGCAGATAAAATTGCAGTTATTAACACTGGTGAAATTTTAGCTGTGAAACCTGCAAAAGAACTTACAAGAACAGAAATTGGAGTTTATATGGCTCACAAGAAAGGAGGTGAATAATGTTCACATTAACAGCAAATAAAATTAAAGAAAATTTAATGCTTGAAGATAAAAAATCATCTAGAAGAAAACTTTATTCATCTCTTTGGGCTGTTTTAATTGGTTTATTATTTGCTTCAGTAATCTACTGATTAAAAGGTATTGCTGATGGAACAGAAACAACAATTTTCACTTTTGTGCAAAATATTTTCGAGTTTGCTTTTAGTGAATATATTCTTAACGATACATTATTATTATTCATCTTCTTTGCACTAGCGAGTTTTTCTGTAGCAATTGGGTTTAAATCTGGATTATTCAACATTGGTGTTTCAGGACAGATGTTGCTACCTGGTGTATTATTCTTTGCTATTTTAGCCGGCACAAGAGTTGATTTAAAGAATTTATCATTAAGCTTTTTATTAGGAATGATGTTCATTAGTATCATTATCGGTGCTATGGTTGGTGCAATTCCGGGTATTTTAAAAGCATACTTTAATGTTCATGAAGTTATTTCAACAATTTTTCTTAACTGAATTGTTACATTTTTAGGTATTTGACTTTTCACATTCTCAAACGATGTATTTATACCTCAATCAGATCCTAATTATACAAATTGAATCGGTCTGGAACCAGGTACTACTGCCAAGTTAGTTTTCACTAACTTAAGTAGAGACTTAGGGATTGATGTTCAAAGATTATTTATTTATATTGGTATTACACTTGTTTGTGTAATTGCAGTAGCGATTTGATTTGTTTATTCAAAAACAACACTTGGATACAAAATTAAAATGGTTGGGTTAAATAAAACAAACTCAAAATATGTTGGAATAAATGAAAAGGCAGTAACTGTTTGTGTAATGGCAATAGCAGGAGCTCTTGCTGGTTTAGGTGGGTTCTTCTACATTGTTGTATACACAAGACAAGTGGCTATTAAACCACAAGCTCCTTTAGCTATTGGTTTTGAAGCCATAGCAATTGCTCTTGTTGCTCTTAATAATCCATTTGGTGTTCTTGCTACTGGTTTTCTATATGGAATGATACGAAGTGGACAAGCCTCATTCTCAGTTACAGAGATAGGACCAAAAGTATCAAAAGATTTCTTCCCAATTATCACAGGGATAATTATATTTATGTCAGCATTATCTATTATGTTCTATAAATTTAGACCAATGCGTTATGTATGAAAACAAATTATTCTAATGTGTCATAGAGAATACTGACAAAACTTTTCTATTTATCATAATTTAAGATCAAGATCTCATATTAAAAAATCTTGAAATAAAGCAAGAGCTTTATATGCAGAAAATTTAATTTCTTCAGATCCTGATATGACAAAAGAAGAAATTGATGAAAAATGCAAATCATATTATTCAGAATGATTCTTACAATATCAACAAATGGTTAAAGAAACAAAAGCTCAAATTGCAGAATTATCTGTTAAATTAAAAGAATACAAAAAAGCACAAAAACAAAAATTACAAGACACACTTTCAAGCTTTACATTTGCTAAATTCTATGAAAAACAAATAGATAAATTCTATGAATACTGATCAATAAATGAACATGTAAAAGAATTAGATGAAACTTCAAAAGCATATTTATGAGCTTTATACTTAGCTAAAGAAAAAGCGAATGCTGATTGAAGATTATATGCTAAAAATGAGTATGATGGTCAGCTAAGAGTTAATAAATTAAAAATATCTGAAGAAACTGCGAATGAAGTTAAGAAGTTAGAATTTGAAATTCTAGAATTAAAATCAAAAATTTACAACACATCAATTAAGGATGAAATTAAGATTTTACGTAGATATTCAAAAGAAAAACTTCAAGTATTTGCAAGATACGAAAAAGCTTATGAAGCGAGAGTTGCAAGTTTAATTCTTACTTTAAAGGGTCAATCAGTTGAGTCAAAAATGACTATTTATGATGAAATTTCAAAGGAGAAATTCGCATTACAAAAAGCTAGAACTGATTTAGGTGTTGATGAGTATCAATCTTATGTTCAAAAATCAAAAGCTCTTAAACGTTCAAGAAAATTAGTTTATAGAGAAATTAGAGAGAAAATTTATAATGATTTTGTAAATAAATACATTATCAAACCATGAGACAATAGAGTTTTAAGAATTCAAGAATCAAAATCAATGGAAGGAGCTAAATAATTATGGAATTAATTGTTTCATATGCAGTATTCTTCTTTTGCATTCTTTTATTAGGTTCTATTTCAGGAATTTTCTCAGAAAGAGCAGGGATCGTCAACATTGCAATTAATGGTTTCATGGTATTTGGGGCCATAATGTATATTATGTTTAGTGTTATATTAACAGATTTTATTTTCCACAAAGAGCAAACATCAATGCTTTGACAAATTCCTTTAACATTATTATCCGTAGGTGCATCAGCATTATTTGCATTATTATTTGGTTTAGCTACAATTAAATTAAAATCAGACCAAACAATTTCAGGGTTTGCTATGGGATTATTAGCAACAGGTATTGCATGTATTTTAATGTTATTTATTCTTGATATACAAAAAGAAGGACAAACTGCAACTTATTATGGTAGATCTGAGTTAGCTTTAAGTTCATCTTTAGGTGAGTATCAAAATATAGTATCATTCAAAACATTCGCAACTCTAATCATCGCATTTGCTTCTTGATTTGCCTTAAGAAAAACTAAATGAGGTTTAAGATTTAGAGCAATTGGTGAAAACCCACAAGCAGCCGATGTTGCTGGTATCAATGTTAATAAAATTAAATGACAAGCAGTTATTTTAGCTGGAATGGTTGCAGGTTTAGCTGGAACATTTTATGTTCAAAGTTTCCAAGGACCTTTCTCAATTACAAAAGATGTTGAAGGTTTAGGATTCTTAGCATTGGCTATTATGATTGTGTCAAGATGAAGAATATCAATCGCTGTAGTTATATCACTTCTATTTTCAATTATGATTTCAGTATCATCATTTGGTGTAAGTTATATTAAAGCAGAGAAATATTCAGAATTAGTTAAAGCAGTACCATATGTGATTACTCTATTTGTTATGATATTTATATCAAAATCATCATCAGGTCCAGCCGCTGCTGGTATCCCATATGATAAATCAAAAAGATAGATCAATATCAAAAAATAAAATTATAAAAATAGTGAACAGTTTAATTTGCTTGTTCACTATTTTTTTATTTCATGTTTAGCTATTAATATTATCTATCATCCTCTTCTTCATCATGATATTCATATTCATCATCTAAATACTCTGTGTTAGCCTCACTGCTCTCTCCTGCTATAACTACCCTTATTTTCATTAAGTATAATGCTATTCATAAACCTTTTTCATATTTATATTTTTCTAACGATTTATGAGGTGTTTTAAGTTTTCCAATGAGTTGTACATAAAACTTTTTATTATTAGCAACTATATGATCGGCTATTTTGACTGTTTCGATATTCGTGTAAATTCCTTTGCTTGTATTTCACTCGTGATTTGGGACTCACTCATTGTTATATTGTTCATTTTCACTTAATAGAACATTCATATCAAAGAAACCGGTTAAGAACAATCTAATATCCTCAATATTCATTCCAGTTTCTTTTACAAATAGATTTAATTCATCTCTATTTAATCTCCAACCATAGTCCACGGCTGGTCATTCAAGAAATACTTTAAGATTATGAGTAATTTTTGTTTTTGAAATGTCAAATGCAAGAAGGATTCCTGATTAATTATCATTTCTTTTTAAAACTGTGGAAATCTATTGTGCTTACTATAATCATAATTTTGTGCAGGATTTACTAAATTAATAGTAACTGATTTAGAATCGCTTGGAAAAACATAAGTTTTATATTTATCATCATTCATTGAACCAATAAATAAGGCTTTACCAGAAGAGATAAAAAAAGTTACTTGTATGTTTAAATATCCAGCTAACTAATATGTTTAAATTTGTAAAAAACTATATAAAATATTAAATTATGTTTAAGATAAGAAATTTAAGTAAAAATATGTGAAAAGGACTGGCTCATATTATTTGATCTAACTCAAATTATGATGAGAATTTATCTCCATATTCTAAGAGAATTCAACTTTTTTCATACATTTATGCAGCTATAATAACATTTGCTTGTTTAGTTTCTTTCTTTTCACTGATTACAGTGAAAGAAGGACCGAACAAAGCACATTTTGACCGTTTTTTAGTTGTTGTCCAAGTCATTACATTCTTTATATTTATAGTAGATTACTTTTTACACTTTATTACTTACAAGTATTTATATACAGATGGAAAGACTAAAGTCTGAAAAATCGTACTTAAGTATATTTTTTCATTCAATGGAATTTGTATTTTATTTTGTATTTTAGCTTCACTCTATGCAATCAGTTTTCTTATGCCTGCATCAGAAGAAATTGCATATAACAAAAATGAAGAAGCAAAAATTTTCCATTTATTTAAATCATTTAACGTATTTAAAATTATCCGTTTCTTCTTTGTTTTAACATTATTTGCACCATTCCAAATTATTATTAATGTGTTTAAAAAACAAAGACAGATATTAACTTACATTTTTATATTAATTCTTATTTTAATTTTCTTATTTGCTTTGTTAATTTGAAACAATGAAAAAAATCACTTAAAACAATCTCAAATTCAATACATCATTGATCACAAATGAGATCAAACATTTAATTTAGAGTATTTCAAAGAAATTAATAATCAAGAATACATTCAAAGAATACAAGACGCAACAACATCTCATGATAAAGCTGTGGTTATCTTTGATTATTTATCATCAGTAAGTTATGCTGATTTACCAAATGACAATATTATTGGTTATATGGATGGATTTCTAGGTCTAGAATCAGGTTACGTAACTACATTTGGTTCGTCCTTATACTATGTAACAATTACACTAACAACAATAGGTTATGGTGATTTTACACCTCATGCATCTATAACAAGAGGAATTATTTCATTCTTATCATTGATGTCTGTTGCAATTATTGCTATTCCATCAGGTCTTATTGCTGGGGCATTTTTAGTAGAAATGCAAAAACATATTTCAACTACAGGTAACAAAAAATCAAGATTTGGATTTAGAAAAAAATCAGATGATGCTGATAATCAAACAAATCAATCAGAATCTGATGAACCTGCAACAACTTCAGTAGAAAACTCACAAAATACACAAGAAACTCGAAAGGAACAAAATGATTAAATTAGGATCACACATAGGATTTAAAGCTCCAGATTATTTATATGCATCAGGTAAGGAAGCTATCAGTTATGGCGCTAACACTTTTATGATTTATTTAGGAGCACCCCAAAACACAAACAGGGTTGATGTATCTAAATACAATTTAGAAAAATATGAAGAAGAGTTTTCCTCAGTTATCCCTAAAGAAGATATTATTGTTCACGCACCATATATTGTTAATCCTGCCAATCCAGAAAAATCAACTTTTGCTAAAGATTTCTTAATTCAAGAAGTTCAAAGAATGGAAAAAGCAGGATTCAAATATTTAGTTCTACACCCTGGTGCAGCAGTTGGACACCCTACTGAGGAAGCACTAGATACATTAATTGACACTTTAAATGAAATAATTAAAAATACAAATAATGTTGTTATTTGTATTGAAACAATGTCTGGAAAAGGTACTGAAATTGGTGTCGATTTTGAACAAATTGCTTATGTTCTTAAATGAGTTAACTCAGATAGAGTTCAAGTTTGTTTAGATACTTGTCATATGTGAGATGCAGGCTATGATCTTCAAGAATATGAAGAATTTAAAAAAGAATTACTCAAATGAGATTTACTTAAGAGAGTTAAGGTTATCCATTTAAATGATTCGAAACACGAAATTGCTTCGCATAAAGATAGGCACGCAAATATTGGGAAGGGAGCAATTGGATATGAAACATTAAAACAATTTGTTCATGATCCTGATTTTGATAATATCCCAATTATCCTTGAAACACCAGTTCCAGAAACTGGACCAATTTATAAAGAAGAAATTGCTTGATTATTAGAAAAGTAATAATTTAAAGTTAATAAATAACTCTTAATTATTGGACTTAAATACTTTTTGTATTTTTCAGTTATAGTTTATAATATATAAAAATATTTATAAATATTAATTTTCATTCAATGTAAAGGAGAAAAAATGGCTAGAGAAGGTTTCACATTAGTGTGTGTTGAATGTAAAATGGAAAACTACATTTCAAAGAAAAACAAAAAAACACACCCTGAAAAAATTGAGTTACTTAAATTTTGCGCAAAATGTAACGCTCACAAAACACACAGAGAAAAGAAATAGTCACATTTTTCTCTATAATAATTTCTAATCTAGCAGATGCTAGATTTTTATTTAAAATGCATAAAAGTTTTATAATTATTAAATCATTAATAATCAATAGGAGGAAACTATGGATAGAAGAAGACTAGATCAAATGTTTGAACAAACAGGAGCTGAAGTTTTAATTTCAGAAGCGCCTCAAACAAGATTATGATATGCACACGTTCAAACATCAGACGGATATATTGCAATTGAAAAAGATAAAGCAACATTATTTGTTGATGGAAGATACATTGAATACGCAACAAAGCATGCTAAAAATGTTGATATTGTTTTAATCAAAGGAAACTCAATGAAAGAGTGATTTGATAAAAGAAACTTCAAGAAGATTGTGTTGGAAAAAAACTACTTAACAAAAGAGGTTCAAGACAGAATTGTATCAATGGTGCAACCTGAAGAAATTTCATGAGTTGATGCTCAAGATTTAAGAATTGTTAAATCAGCTGAAGAACTTAAATTAATGCAAAAAGTAATTGATATTTCTCTATCAGCACTTGAAGAATTTAAACAATGAGTTAAGCCAGGTATTTCTGAAAAAGAAGCTGGAGCTTATTTAAATTATTTACTTAAGAAACACGGTGGAGATAAAGAAGGATTTGATGAAATAGTTGCAACAGCTTCATCGTCAGCCGAACCACACCACCATACAACTGATAAACTTCTAGAGGAAGGTGAATTACTTAAAGTTGACTTCGGTGCTAAATATAAGGGATATACAGCAGACATTACAAGAACATGAGTTTTAGGAGGTGAAGATAAAGTTAAAAATCCTAAAGCACTTGAAATCTTAAACATTGTTAAAGAAGCCGCTGCAGCAGGTAGAAAAGCTGTAAGACCTGGTATTAAAGCTTGTGAAGTTGATAAAGTATGTAGAGATTACATTGCTTCAAAAGGGTATGCAGATTACTTCTTACATTCAACAGGACACGGATTAGGAATTGATGTTCACGAATGACCATCAGTTTCACCTCATTCACAAACTGTTTTAGAACCTGGAATGATTATTACAGTTGAACCTGGGATTTACATTGAAGGTTTAGGTGGAGCTAGAATTGAAGATGATGTTCTAGTTACTGAAAATGGTCACTATGTATTTTCTAGACCAAATGAACAATAATAACAATAATTCGCAAATAAATCATGATGGATATTTACAAGTAGATTCTATCCATCAAATTTATTTCAGTGTTAGCGGTAATCCAGATGGATTACCTGTTTTTATAATACATGGTGGACCGGGTGGTCAAAGTTCGCTTAAATCGCTTGAATTCTTTGATCTAAATTGCTATAAAGTTATTATGTTCGATCAAAGAGGTTGTGGTAAATCAAAACCTAGGTTTGAACTTCAAAAAAATAATACTAATCAATTAGTTGAAGATATAAGAAAACTCAAGGAACACTTAAATATAGATAAAATGATCCTGTTTGGTGGCAGTTGAGGAACAACTTTATCTCTAGCTTATGCAATTAAATATCCTGAAGATATATTGCACTTGGTTTTACGTGGAATTTTCTTAGCTAGACAAGAAGATGTTGATTTTCTTTATGAAAAAGGTGCTTCATTTTTCTATCCAGAAAAACATAATGAATTTGCTTCCTATGTACAAGATGTAAGTGGAAATAGCATTTTAGAAAAATACTATTCATTATTAACTAGCGATGATTTAGAAAAAAAATATAAAGCAGGTAGAGCTTTTGCAAAATGAGAAGAATCAATTGTTTCTATAAATCCTAAATTATTTGAATCAACTGATGAAGATGATTATCAAATTTCATTAATGGAATCACATTATTTTGTCAATAAATCATTTTTACCATCAGATAACTATATATTAGAGAATGCACACAAAATAAAGCACATTCCAACAGATATAGTTCACGGAAGAAATGATATTGATACAAGACCTATTGGTGCCTATTTACTATCTAAAGAATTAGACAATTGTAACTTATATTTCATAGAACAAGCAGGGCACACACAATGGGATATAAACAATAAAAATAAATTAATTCAAATATTTAATGAACTTAAAGATACATATAAATAATTCAATTTCCAAGATGCTTATCTTGGTTTTTTAATAATTTTTATTTGCTTTATTAAAATGTGCTATAATAGTCTCGAACCAAATAAATACCGAAATAAAAAATATAAAAATAATTTTGAAAAAATAATTTTTATGTATAATATATTAGCAAATCAAAATGCCGATTTAGCTCAGCGGTAGAGCAGCTGGCTGTTAACCAGTTGGTCGTTGGTTCAATCCCAATAATCGGCGCCATTTATGGTCTGTTGGTGAAGCGGTTAACACACATGGTTTTCATCCATGCATACACGGGTTCGATCCCCGTACAGACTGCCATTTTTGGAAGATTAGCTCAGCTGGGAGAGCGTCGCCCTTACAAGGCGAATGTCATGGGTTCGAGTCCCTTATCTTCCACCATTGCCGTCTTAGCTCAGTTGGTAGAGCAACTGACTTGTAATCAGTAGGTCGTAGGTTCGAGTCCTATAGACGGCACCAAGCATGGTGCTTTTTTTATGCCTTTCAGCACTAAAAATATGCGCGAATGGTGAAATTGGCAGACACGCTAGATTTAGGCTCTAGTGCCTTACGGTATGAGGGTTCGAGTCCCTCTTCGCGCACCATTAAAATATTGTTTTAATATAAAATAGTCGAATAAGTCATCACGCAACAAAATGTGTGATTTTTTTATTTCCTGCAAATATGTGAATCAAATAAACTAGGACACGAAAATTGGACAAAAGTTTAATTTGTCACAACACCTCAAGAT
>NZ_JAYFFC010000006.1:0-44643 GCF_034863245.1 Mycoplasma sp. 2248 | reverse complement strand
GATCAATTGCTTCTTGTTTTTTGTTAATGTTTTTAGCTATTTCATAGTATTTTTCATCTTTTAGATCGTTAGCTAAAACATCATCAACTAATTGAGCTTTGTCTTCTTGGTTTAAGTTTGGATCTTCTTGAATTTCTTTTAATTTATTGAATTGATCACGAATTTTATCAAGGATTACTGGAGCTTTGTCATCGTTTCCCTTGAATGAATTTATTTCATCAATTAAAGCTTCTTTTTGTTCATTTGGTAGATTTGAAGCTTGAATTTCGTCTATTAATTTTTGTTTTTCTTTAACCTTATCAATTTGGTAATTTAATGCTGGTTTAGCTTGTTTATTTTCTAATTCAGCAATTTCATTAGCTAAATTGTTCTTTGTTGTTTCAGGTAAATTGTCATCGTTTCTAATTTCTTTAATAGCATCTTGTTTGATTTTTTCATTGTTTAACTCTTCATTAAATTTAGGACTATTAGGTTCAATGTTAGCTATGTTTTCGCTTAATTTAGTCTTATCGTCTTCTGTTAATGAATCATCATTATTCAATGTTTTATATGCATCTTCTTTAGCTTTGATTTTGCCAAGCACATCATCATAGTTTGCTTGTGTTGAATCTGCTTTAACAATGTCATCAATCAAGTCTGCTTTTTGTTCAGGAGTTAAATTGTCATCATTCTTAATTGTTTCAATTAATTTTGCTTTATCAACAATTTTGTCTAAATTGTTTAAAAATTCTTCTTTAGTAATTCTTTCATCGTCATTAGGAGTTTGAACATTATTTAATTGGTCAATTAAGGCTGTTTTTTCTTCATCTGTTAAATTAGGATTGCTTTGAATTTTTTCAATTGCTTTATTTCTAAAGTAATCATAGTTAGTTTCTCCATCAAGTGCTTTTTCAGCTGCTATTAAAGCTTTTTGTAAGTCTTGTACTTCTTTTAAGTTTAAGTTATCACCACTAGGAGCAACTAACGCATCAACTTGGCCTTTAACATTATCATAATTTGTTTTTGGCTCTTCGGTTGCTGCTACATATTTATAATTACCTTCTTGCGCTAAATCATTAGCTATTTCTTGAGCTTTAGCTTTAATTTCTGCCATTGCGTTATCAAGAAGTTTAGCATCTTCCCCAACTTGTTTAAGGTCGGCAATTAATTTTTTCTCATTTAATGATTCTTTAAGAGCTGCTTTTTGAGCATGATTTAAATGTTCTAAAGCATCAATATCAGCAATAATTTGTTGTTTTACTTCATCAAATTTCTCATTACCATCTAGAGCTTGTTCAGCAACTTTAATGTCATTAATTAAGTTAGCAACTGCTTCTGGACTTAGTTGAGCGCCACCATTTTCTTTGTCAACTAAAAATGTAGCTTCATTTAATAAATCATCATATTTATTGCGAGGATCTTCATCAGCATTTAAGTATTTAGGTGTGTCTTTAACTGGCGCTTGATTTGCTAATTCCTCTTTCAATAAGGCCATTTGGTCATTTAAGTTAGTTGCATTAGTAACAATTTCGTCAATTTCTTCTGGTGATGTTGCATTATCGATTTGAGTAGTTAAAGCAGCTTTTTGTAAATTATTAATGTGTTCTAATTCTTCTAATTTAGCTAAAGCTTCTTCTCTACGTTTTTTAATGTTTTGTTCACCGTTTAAGGCAGAAATTGCATCATGAACCGCTTGGTTTTGGTTTTTAATTCTATCTAAATCAACAATATTATTAGTATCAGAATTTGGCTCATTTAATTGAGCTAATAATTCTTTAGCTGCTTCAATAGCTTCATCATATTCGCCTTTTACATCATGTTCTGAACCGGTGTAGTGAATTGATTCTTTAATACCGCTTTCACCATTAATATTATCTTTAAGCATTTTTGTTAAATCATTAATTTGCTTGTTCTTAGCATCAACTGCATTAACATCAGCAATTGATGTTTGGCCATTAATTTTGTCAATTAAAGCTGCTTTTTGAGCATCTGTTAAATCAGTGTAAGTTGCATTATCACCATTGATTTTAGCAATCGCTTCATTTTTAGCTCTTTGTAATCTTTCTTCACCATTTAAATCGTTGATTGCTTTATTTAATTTTTCGATTGCTTCATTAACTTGGTCTAATGATAAATTAGCACCATCAGTTTTATTTAAAGCATTGTCACGATTAGTAATTTGATTGTTGTATTCGGCTTGTCTATCTTCGAATGCTTCTTTATATTTGATGCTATCTTTATCAACAGAGGCAATTTCGTTATATGTTTTCATTGCGTCATCTAATGATTTAGCATCTTTTTCAAATTCATTAAGTTCAGCTAATGGAGTTTTATAAACTTTGTCAATTAAAGCCGCTTTTTGAGCATCGTTTAAATATTGCTTGTCATTAATAGCTTTAATTAAAGCTTTTTTGGCCTCATCATCGGCTTTGGCTTGGGTTAAGATGTCATTAATATTTTTGTCATATTTTTCACCGTCTGCAGTGTTTAATTCAGCCTCATTAACTGCATCTTTATAAGCTTGTTTTTCTGCTTGTGTTAAATGTGTTAATTTGTCTATTTCATTATTAACGTTAGTTTTAACTAAGTTTAATGCTTGGTTTAGATAATCAGTCACTTTTTCAGCACTTAACTCTTTGTCATCGGCATTAATCAAGTTGATTAACGCTTGCTTGTTGGCAGGGGTTAAGTTATCAAAATTATTTAATTTATCTTTAAGATCGCTTCTAATACCATCTAATAGGTCTTTAGCTTGATTTGCTTCACTTACTTTGGTGTCTAAATTAGTAGCTTCACTGTTAAGATCGTCAGCACTTACAGAAGTTAAGTCTTTGTTGCTTAATTCATCTAAAGCATTTTGAAGATTTTCAAGCGCTGTGTCATAAGCGTCTTTATTTTGTTTATCTAATTTATAAACATCATTGTTTTTGTAATTATTTAATTCATCTAATTGTTCTTTAACATCGGCAATTTTGGCATCTAATGTTTCTGCTGCTTCTACAATAGTTTCAGCATCTGCTTGAGCGTCGGCGTTAGCAATATTTTCTTTTAATTGTGCTTTTTGATCATCAGTTAAATTGTTTAAAGCATCAATTCTTTCGTTTAATGCATTTTGGTTTTGATCACCATTTAATTCACCATAAGCAGTTTGTAAATTGCTTAATACTGTTTCAACAGCACTTAATTCTGAGTTAGCGCCATTAGTTTTATTAAGTAATTCTTGAGCCGCTGATAAAGCATTATCATAAGCTTGTTTTTTATCAGCATCTGCCAAAGTATAAACAACGGCTGTTTTAGCATAATTGTTTTGATCATCTTTAACTGTTTTTTTAGTTAAAACGGTTAATTCAGTTTTAACAGCATCACTTAATTCTTTCATTTTAGCATTTAATGTGTTTGCTGTTGTGCTACGAGTTTGAATTGCTTCAGTTGAAGTAGCTGATTTTAAATCCGATTTATAAGCGTCTAATTGATTGTTATTTAAATAAGGGTAATTATTCGTTGCCTCAGCAATAGCTTTTTCAATTTCTGCTTTAAGTTGAACTTTAGCTACTTCATTAAGAGTATTAGCTTTTGCTAATTCATCTAATAAAGCTTGTTTTTGTTCTTCAGGAACATTGTTATTAATGTATTGAGTAACTTTTTCTTTTTCAACTTGTAAAGTTGTTTTAAAGCCTGTTAAAGTAATTGTTCTTGTGTCAGTTGAAACAACTACTGGGTTTTGTGGATCATTATTTGAATTCAATATCTCTTTGGTTGAAGCAATTTTGAATGTTATATCTAATGTACCATTGTCATTGTTTGGTGATAATTGAATGCTGTTTAAATAACCTTCAACATCTAAGTTTGCTGGATTGTTAAAGGCTTTAATAGCTTCTTTAGCAACTTCACTTGGCAATTGATTTCTATTAATTGCGTTAGTATCACTTTCATTAATAGTAAATGGAATTTTTGAATCAGCTAAAATAGCATCCACTCTTTGTTGTTCAGTTAAAGTGCTTAAAGCATTATTATTATTTAATGTATAAGTTTTACTTGATTGAACACTTTCAAGATTTTCTTTAGTTGATTGATATTTGTAACTTAAGTCTAATTTACCTGTTAATTCATTTCTATTTGAAATAACTAAATCAACTGGTTTAACATCTGCAGGGATTGTAGAATCGTTAAATTCAATTTCATCAGTTGTAATTTCACTCGCTGTATCTGTAGCTCGATTTGCATCTTTAACTTTAGCTAAAGCAAGAGATAAATCATTTAATCTTGCTAATTCTTCATCATAACGTTCTTGTCCATTTAAAGCATCAATTGCGCCTTTAATTTTTTTGTTTAAAGCATCAATTGTTTCTTTATTCATTAAATCAGAATTATTTTCAGTATTTAAAGTAGCCACTAAATCTTCTGCTTCTTTAATCACTCCACCTTTTTGATTATTATTTTTAGCAGGATTACCATCATAAGCAGCTCTTAAATCATTTGTTGTGTAAATATAATCACCGCTTGCTGTTACAGTATCTTGATCCGCTATGTAATCACGCAAGGTTTTCATTGAAGAATTTAATTCACTATTAGTTGCATCTTGAGTAGTAACTCTATCAATTGTTGTTTGTTCATTAATTAAAGCAATTGCTTTTTCTTTTTGTTTATCAGTTAATGATGAATAATCAGAATTAATTTTTCTAATCGCTTCATCTTTAGCTTCTTGTAATTTTTCATCACCATTTAAATTACTAATTGCTTCTTGAATTTCTTTAGTTCTCTTTTTAACTTCTTCTAATGATAAATTAGGTCCTTGAGTTTTATTAACATCGGTTTTTTGCTGATTTACCGCATTATCTAAAGCACTCTTATTATCTGCATCTGCTTGAGTATAATCTGTGCCTTGTTTAATTGTTTCAATATTATCAGTTGCATCGTTGTAAGCTTCCATTGCATTATTTAAATCACTTGCATCTTGCGCAATTTGATCTAATTGATCTAGATTAGCTTCATCAACTTTATTTTTAAGTGCTGTTTTTTGTGCATCATTTAAATGTTCACAATTATTAATTGCTTCTTTCTTTGCATCTTTTTGATTTTTTTCATATTCAGCTTGAGTTAAAAAGCCAGTTCTTGTTTGTGATGCTGAAACATCACTATAAATATTATTGTTTTTAACTGCTTCTTCAGTAATTGTTACTAAATCTTCTTTAGTTCTTGTAGTTTTTAATTTATATGTATATGAAACTGAACCATCAGTATCATTAGCTGTAGGAGATGATAAATCAGTTAATTCAACTTGGTTATTAGTTCCATAATTCTCTGCTAAAGCAATTGTGTAATCAGTAACTACAGTTGAATCTGAAGCACGTTTAATAGGGTCTGCAGTGATTTTGAGAATTGTATTTTGATTAGCATCTGTGTCTTGTTTGACTAAATTATTTAATCTGGTAGATTCTGTTTGAAAACCAGTAATTACTGCAGTTTTTTCATTAGAAATTGCATTTGCATTAACAGTTGATTGCAATTTATATGCAATTTTAATTTTACCGTCTATATCGTTATAACCAAGATATTTAACACTACCTGCATAAATTTGCGTTTTTGTTGGTAATACTCAAGTAATATCTTCATCGTTATTATCTCTTTTTACAACAGCTGAAGCTTGAATATTTGGTTTTTCACTCACATCTTTATAATCTGGAGTAGCATTTAATTTATTAACTCTATTTTGCTCATTAGCAAAACCAGTAATATCATAGGTTTTATCTTGAGTATAAACATTAGTTTTATCACTTGTTTTTACTATTTTATAAGTAACGGTTAAAGTTCCGGTGTTATCATTACCGCTAATAGAAATAACTTTAGTTTCTAAACCGTTTGCATCAGGAGAAATACTTAGTTGAGAAACTAAACTTTTGTCAGCAGTTGTAGGTTCAATATTTTTATTTGGATAATCAAAAGTAGCAGTATAGTCTTTAATTCTAGCTCTTTCAGTTCATTTATCAACAATTGCTTTAATGTTTTTATCTGAACCTATTAAAATTTTGTCAGTAAATGGTTTATTTTCATCATAATTGTCTTTGTAAAGAGTAGCATTATCTATTTCTTGTTTAGCTTGATCTTTTTCTGTTTCTGTTAACTTATCTAATGCTGAAATTTGAGTTTTAGCTTCTTCTTTTGCAGTCACAAAAGCACTAGACATATGATTATTTATTTTTTTAATAAATTCATTATTTAGAATAAGTTTGACTGTATTTTCATTATAAGAAAAAATATTGAATGTACTCAAAGCACTTTTTAAATTATTTTTAGCACTTGTTTTTTGATTGTCGTCTAAATAGTTAAATTTATCTATTTCGGTATTAAATTCATTAATCGCACCGTCAAGACCTTTTGCTTTTTCTATTCATTGTTGAGTAAAAATGTCATTATTATCATTATAAAACTTAGTAAGAATAGCAGTTGATTCAAAAATATTTTGAACAGTTTTATCAGAAGCATTTGTTAAGTTTTTATCAAATGCCTCAAGAGCTTCTAAATCAATCTGACTTGTAGAACTTGCAAATTCAAAAGAACCTAAATTATTAAAGTCATTTTCTGATTGTTTATAAGTTTCAATTTGTGACTTAACTGAATTTTTGTCATTATTTAATTTATTAACTTTGCCAATTAATTCAATAATTGTTTTAATTTGCTCGTTTGTAGCATCTAAATTAGCAAATGGATTTAGTTTGCTTTTTAAACTAAGGTCTTTAACTTGATCTTTAATTGTATTGATAATGAGGTCTTTAGCTTTATTATAATTTCCACTATAAGTTGAAGAATTTTGTTCAGTAATTGGATATTGTGCTAATTTTGCAAAATATTTTTCAATTTCAGTTTTACCACTATTTATTACAGCAGTTAAATAATTATTAAGTGCATTGTAGACTGAATCCATTGAAGTTTTTAAACTATTATATGATGCACCACTTGGGTTAGAAATTGAATATTCTGTAGAAGTAGTTCTATCAATTGCGCCAGATTCCGTATTGTATTCAGTTGAACGGAAATTAATTTTGTTAATATTTCTATTTATTATTGAATCTAAAGAATCTTTAGATGATTTTGTAGCCAAAGCATAAATGATTTTGTTAGTTATATTTGCATCGTATTTTGAATCATAAACACTATTACTTAAAGGAAAATCACGAATTTCTTTATATTTTTTTTCGATTGCTTCTTGTTGTTTATCAAGAGTATCAATTTTCTCTTTTCATTTAGTTAAAATAGTACTATCTGAATATTGCTTACTTGCTTCAAATCCTGATTCATTATCTAATACCATTTTTAAATAATCTTTTTGACCTTTATTTAATCATTGTTTATTATCAACATATTTCTTAGCTAATTCAAGATCAGTATATGTATAAGTAATTGAATTGAATTCAATTCCATCACTATCAAATCTACTTGATGGTAATGGGCTAGCAGTTAATGAACTACCGTTTTTAACTTTTCATTTTTTAGCATCTCTACTATTAATTGTACTTCTTAAACGTAAAGAATTTTTACTATTTACTGCTTTTGTATCTTGATAAACACTTTTGGTACTAATTGTTTTTTTGTTTCTATTAATTCCATCTTTATTAATCTCATAATTAATATTTGAATTTCCATTTTCAGTAATTCTTAAAGTAGTTTCTGGAAATGCATCACTCTTAGGATCATAAAGATCAGAACCAAGTTCTGAATCAACAAGTTCTAAAGTATAGAATTTTTTACGTTGAGATTCTGATCTATCAGCTATTTTTCAAAATCCAGAAACAATTCTTTGATTATCGTCATCATCTTTTTGACGGTATTCGGCTGATCCAAAGAAAGATTTATTGGTTGTTGATGAACCGGTATTACCAAAAAATGTTGTAGTGCTTGGATTAGCCACATCATTATATGGCTCAAATTCTACTTCTGCTACTGCTCCAGCAACTAAATAATCAAGCTTTTTATCCATTTCAATATTAAAGACAAATAAACCACCTTGATTGTTATATATAATGTCAGCTGGTCTGTCATTATTAATAAGATTTTTTTGGAATAAACCAAAATTTACATATGAACCGCTATTATTTGATAATTGAAATCCTCTTGATCTAATATCTGACATATTAGTTGGAGTAGATACCAAAATATCATACATTCCGTTATGTTTTTCTGAAGACCTATAATTGTCTCAAGTTCTTTTTTGACTAAGCAAATCAGCACTCAATCCATTTGTATATGCTGTTGGAATATTTTTGTAATAAGGCAAGTATGCATAATTAGTTAATCATGCTTCTAAATTATCTCCAGCTTGAGAAGCACGAAGAGGATCTTTATTTACTTTTTGCACTTTTCCAATTCAAGGTGAAATATCATAATCAGATAAGTTAGCATTTTTTTCTTCTTTTAATTTGATAGTATAAGTTTTTTGTTGTAAAACATTTGAATTATTTCTATCATCAACTTTAATATACAAGTGAATTTTAATATCACTTGCTATTTTCATATCATTTGAAAAATAAAATGCTCCTGTATAGAATGTTGATTGCGCACCTTGAGTTGCAGAACCATGTAATGGTTTATTAACTAAGTTATAACCTATTTTAAATCTTTTGGTATCGGTACTTGCATTATATCCATTTCCATTTCATCACGGTCCATGATCTACACCTTTGTCTCTAAAACCATCTACTTGTCAAGAATAAAGTGTTCCACTTTCTGTTGCATAATTAGTACCTGTTCAATCGGAAACATTTACGTTGTTTGGAAAACCTGGATTTGAGGCATCAAATAATCTAAATCATGAATCTCCAACTGCTCGATATTGTCAATTAGCATTGGTGTCGTTGAAATTCTGATTACCGTTTGAATTAAAAATATTTATATATCTATATGGTGCATATCTGGCATTATGATTTGAAGTTGGAAGTGAATTATAGTTCTTTCAAAGATTATCCTGTAAATCAATATTAACTTTATCAAAAGTTCAATTAGTGCCTGAAGTAGTTTTACTTGTCACATTGGTTGAGCTTGTAGTCGATGAAAGAGTCAAAACAAGTCCTGCTAATGGTACTGATGCAGGAATAATTAAAAGGCTCCTTTTTAATGCTTTATTTTTCATACATATCTCCTATTCTATATATATATATATATATATATATATAATCATGAGTTAAAAAGTGTTAAGAAATAAAGTCTATCAATGTCTTTTTAGAATTTGATACTACACATATGATAACTTAACTAACATAATAGTAACCGTCCGAAGTTCTTGAGCTCCTTGTTTTGTCGTCAGCAAACAGGAGCACAAGACGAGGACAGTAAGTCTTTCAGTAGTTAATTAGAATAAGTGTTGTTATTTATATTTTAAAAAGACATAAAACAACCAATAATCTTCTTACTATTATTTTAACAGAGAAAAACAAACTATATAGACACAATATTATGATTTTTAAAATATAAATATATACCTTATTACCTTATTTAATTTCTTCCTACAGTGGAAAAATTAAATAAGGTATATATAAGATATATACACTAATAACTAATATATAAAATATATTTTTAATGAATATATTTTATATATTAGTATATATAACATAATATGTATTTAAAAACTATTCTAACATATTTTTAAATACATATTATGTTATTGCATATATAGTATATTTATATACTATATATGCTTACGTTCTTTTTATCAGTAGTCTTTGTGTAAGTTGATAGCATCAAAGCAATAAAAAAACAGCAATGTTAATTACTGTTTAAATCGCTCTTTTACTCTGACTATTTGAAAATTCTTTTAAGGAGTGAGAATCCCTTTATTCTTATTTGTGATAACCTAACTCAACAATTGAGTTCAAAAAATATAATATATTAATGTTCAATTTCTTTAAATTTAGAAAAGAATAATTAATGAAAAAAAACTTTTCAATCCCTAGCAGCATCTATAACTATAATAAATTGATTTTGTATCAGCTTACTCTTCAAAATAAAAGAACTCCAAAAGTGAGTTTGCTTTAGCTTTTGTATTACATTTATCTCTACAAAGAAAGGTCACTTATGGCTGATTGGAGTTCAGTGATATTTAAGAAACGAAAGAGATTTTTTGTATGCTTGTTTTGTGAATTTGTCTCTCCTTAAATACCATTTATATTATACCATATATTTTATTTATTTTATAAATAAAATATATATTTTGTTAAATAAAAAAATATTTTGAGAAAAATAAAAAATTGGTGTTATAATATTTATGCAGTTAAACAAACTTGACCCCTTGTTTAGCATACAGTCGAACTTATAACTTCTTTTAGTTATTTGTGTGATATATTCTTTAAGTATGTTAAAAAAGAGAAGTCAGAGATGTTTGTTTAATCTCTGACTTTATTTGTTAACTTAACTGCATCATACTTTGAAAATATAAAAAGAAAGGAAATCAACTTAAATTGACCCCTGTTGATTTCCTCATGTATAGTATAGCACAAAAATCAACAGGGAAAAGCTTAAAGTTTGATTATTTATACAATGAACTTAAAAGAATATTCAAAAATTTATGTTAATAATTTACATAACTCAAAAACAAGACAAACATATAAATATTTCTTTGATAACTTCTTTAAATGTTTCTCAACACCAGAACCATCAAATGAAGAACTTAAAACAGTAATAAAAGATTACAGAGATAGATTAAAACCTAGCTCACAACAAACATTCTTCTCAATGCTTAAATCATTAATAACAAAATACAACCAACTAGAACAAAAGTTTGTTTATGATGTTTCAATCATTCCAAATATCAAAACAGTTAAAGCGGCAACATATGTTCCAGATGTTGTTGAACTTTCTAAAATAAAGAAATATGCACTCAACTATGATAATTCAAAGGGTGTTGCTTCGTTTGTCTTATTCGCTATCGAAAATGGTGCTAGATTTAGTGAAATTTGCAATGTTTTAGCTAATAAAGACAACTTTGTATATATGGAAGAAATAGAAGTGTATTCATCATATACACAAGCTAACAAAAACAACAATTTTAGAGCTTACAACATCTCTAAAGAGTATTGACCTTTATATGAAGAATTCATTGATAATTCAAAATTCCCTAGAGATATGAATTATCAATTCACAAGGTTTATAGCTGAACTAAAAAGAGACTTACCAGAGTTCGCTGATAAACCAATTACAATTCACACATTCAGAAAAGCATTTGTTACCAATCAATATAGAAACAATACAGACATTGTAAAAATCCAAAAATCAACAGGTCATAAAGACACAACAACATTAATAAATACATACATAATTCAAACACCTGAAGAGTTAGCAAAGATAGTTAAAGATGCTACTGACCCAGCAAGACTTAAACTCATTAATCAAGCTGAAATGATGAGAGAAATTGAACAACTTAGAGACTTTAAAGATATTGCTCTCATCAATGAAAAGAAACAATTAGCACTGTTAGAAGCTGAAAGATTAGAAAACCAAAAATTAGCAAAAGAAAATGAAAAATTAAGAAAACAAATTGAATTGCTTGAAAGAGGAAACAATGAAAACAATTAATCAATCACAAATATTAAGAATAATAGAAATCACTTCAAAGCTTTTAACTTCAAAGGAATTTATAACTTGTCCTATTAAAGAAATAAATCACTTTGTAAGGGAAGAAAACTATGTTTATGATAGTAAGTTCAAAAACTCTATTTCTGATGATTTTAACTCATATATTTGCAAAATAGAAGAAGATGGGACAGTCTTTCATTCATACCTTAAAGTTTTGAAGTTATGAACCAATAAAGTATGTTCTAACTTAACTGAAACAGAAGCTATTAAATTAGTTAAAAAAATAAAAGCATTCAAAGAAACTCAAGGGGAGAAATAATGAAGAAAACAAAAATACCATCTGAACTTTTGCTATTCACAGAACCAAAAGAAAGAAAATGAGAAAAGCTTAAAAGATACTTCAGAGAATGAAGAGATTTCAGAAAACAAAAACAAAGCTATGAGAATGTTATTTCATTAATTACCATACTTGCAAATAAAGAATCTTTGAAGTTAATGGTTCAAATGTCTTTTGCTGATAAAATGTTCTGAACATATAAGAAGTTTTCTGTAATTTCCTTTATTTCTAAATTAGAAGTATTTTGAAGTGTTGAAACAGAATTTTTAGACTTCTTAAAGAGACAATTATATGATTATATTGATAGACAAAATCAAAACGATGCAAATAACTTTAATGATGTTTTTGAAGGTATCTATGAGATAGTTCATAGAACAACGACATATTATTTAAAAACGCATTACTCAGACAAATATCAAAGGGATAAGTTTTTAAAATAATTATGATTAAAGAAAAAATCAAACTTCCAAACTTCGGAGAGCTTGGAATAGATATAAAAGAATATCTCTGAAAAAACCTTCCTTCATCATTTACTGAATTTGATTCGAAGTTTTCACAAACATTTAAAACTTATATGATAAAGTGAATGCATACAAAAGAAATCGACCTTGACTTATACCCACAATATAAACATATTTTAATGTATATGACTTTTATAAACTTCAGAAAAGAACTACAGCTTGCTAATTTACTTAATAAAGCAAACTTCAAAATCAAAGCAACTTCTTCTTTTGTTGATATGAAATACAAAGTTGATTTATATGGAACCAACCCAAATAATGAACTTATATTTATACAAGTTAAACCACACGATAATCATAATAATGAATATGATTTGACTAACTTGTTAGAATATTCAAAAAAGCACTCTGCTACTCCTTACATCGCTTTCAAACAGAACCAACAATGAAAGATTAAGAAACTCAATACAAACAAAAAAACAGCTTAAACTGCTGTTTTTTCTTTGTTCTTGGTCTTAATAATCTCTTTAAGTCTTTCGAGCTCTTCTTGCTCTAAAGGGACATTCTCTAGCACTGTAATAGCAGCATCTATTGAATGAACTTTCATTCACTTAAAGAAATCTAAAACCTTTTTGAAAAATTGTCTTATCTTGTCCATTTTAATTTTCTCCATCAATAATTTGTTTAACTATCTTTTTCACATCGTTAGATACACCATTGTTTTCAACATATACTTTAAAAGCAGCATTATATCTATCTTGTGAAAGTTCAATGTTTCTTAATCTTTTGTTAATATCATCTATTTTCTTTGTTTGCTGTTCTATTAGATGAATCAATGCAGTCACTTCATCTCCTTGTTTTGTGTTTGTTATATTAATGTGATTAGCAGACTTATTTACATTGTTTGACTGCTTGTTTTGTTTGTATTTAGTTATTAATCAATAAACAACATACATCAAAGCAATAACAGTCACAGAACCACCTGCTCCTGCTATTGCTGTAATTACATTTTCACTCATTTTTTAGCTTGAACTATTTTTAAAGCGTGCTACTAATATAGCATATTCACTTGGAGATATAGGGTTTCTATGGTTAGATGCTCTATCTCATATTGTTAATTGTGTGTCTGTTGATTTTGTATATTTGATAACAACATTGATTGCAATTTTTTCAACTGCTTTTCTGTAAATGTATGGTGTTTTTTGTCCTGCTTTGAACTTCAGTTCATTATTCTCAACATAGAAGTAATCTCCTTGTGCACCAATAGCTGCATGTGATATTTGTAAGATTGGAAATTGCTTTCTATTTTGTGGTTCTTCAGTTGATGTGTAAGCAGAAAAACTCCCCTCAATATTCACTAAGTCTTTAACACCTGCTATTAATGTTGAAGGTGTGTCGTTACTTCATTCAGTTTCATATTTAACTAATTTCTTATATATAGGGAAACCTTCTAGATATTCACCTGTGAATTGCTCCTGCTCAGTTGTGTTAATAGCTCAAGCTAGTGTTGTTCCCATCTCGTCAACTGTTTCTCCTAAATCCGTAATATCACTATTTCAGGGATGTGAATCTAACTCTTCCCTCATTGTTTTAACAATTTGATAAAGATATTTGGTAGCTTCACCGTTTGATTTTGTCTTTTTAAGCTCTTCGATGTTTTGAACTAGCTCTTTAAACTTTTCTTCAGCTTGTTTCAGAAATCCTGGTTCTGGTGCTCCTTCAGCAGCATCATCACTTCCAAATAAGCTGTCGCGAACTTCTTTAACTTTCAAATCAACATTTTCTTTTCAGAGTGTTAATTTAGGATATATTGAATTTCATTTCTCTTCATCTGCCGCTCTTACTTCATTGATACTTTGAAGCGTGTTAGTGTATTGCTCTTCATAGTTTCTTTTGAATGTTGAAAAAGCTTCAATCTCTTGATTTAGAGCATTCTCTAACCTAGTTCTTTCGGCTTCTAGTTGTTCAATTTTGTTAATGTTATCTAAAATTTGATTTGCTTGGACTTTGTCCATTTGAATATTTTTTCTAATCTCTGTTCACTCCATTGACGAAGGGATTCTTTCAGCTGATAACTTAAGGTTTCTAATATCTGTGTCTATTTGTTCTGTCTTTGTTTCAACTGTCTTTTTAAACCCTTTAATATCTTTATTTACCTTATCAAAATCAGTTGTTGAAACAAAACCCGACAACTTGTCTAAACCTTTAACAATTTCAACCCCTAAACTGTCTCATTCTCCATCATAAAGCAACTTAGCAGCAATCGGGTTTAAATGTTGTTCAGCAAATACAAACTCTCTTTGTGTTCCTAATACTTGAGCTGAACCACCTAAAAGTGTAAGTCTTGAATTAACTTCAGGAATAGCATTATTTGTATATCTGTTATTTACTTCGTGGAACATTGATTTTTTAAGCAATTGATATCTATCATCTCCAATAGCATTTTTGAACTGCTCCACATTGTAATCCACTTTTTTAGCAACTAGTGATACAACACTGTTTATTAAGGCATTAACAGAGTTATAAACACTGTAAATTACTCTGTTATATATTTCTTCATCTGATAACTCACTCATTAAATTAGAGAGTTTTTTTGGTGTCTTGAAAGGGACTAGCATATTGAACTCAGAGCTTTTAAACTCTTCAAATGATAGACCCATATTTTTGATAAATAAAACTTCTTGTCTGTCCATCTTATTTTGTCCTTTTTATTCTCTTTGCTTGTTTTGTAAATGTTCGTGATTCATTACCGTAAATATAAGGTGTAAATTTAAGTACTTTTTTACCTTTAGCATTTGTGGTTTGATAAGCAAATAGTTGTGTCTTGTTTGTTCTGTGTTTTTTAACATATTTATCATATTGGTTTGTTTGGAATAATGTTTCATCTAAAGCATCAGCTGTAGCATAATGCTCTGCTAATCTAAATCTCTTAAGGAAATCTCTTTGAACTAACTTATCAACTTCGAACTCTGTTGATGTGTTTATTCTTATTCTTCCCATATCTCAACCTCAAGCTCAATTGTCCAAATAATATTGTCCTTTTGATGGAGCTTTTAAGAAGTTAAACATCTCTTCATAAGACATTGTGAATTGTAAGGGTCTTTTTCCTTTTGGAAAGTTCTTTGATTTAGTCGCATCTCTCTTAAAGTATAAGAAGAATGAAACATCATTGCTTTGGTCTCAATATCTTTCATCATAAAGTCGTATTCCACTAATTCACGAACTATTAAAATAGAATTGTCCTTTATTTGCTAATCTATTTGCTCTGATATATTTGTTTGCTGTTTTTGGACTAATTACCTTCTTCTTAATGATTTGGTTTTGTAATTGCTTTTTATAATAAGCAGCTTGTAATCTAACCATTTTGTCTTTAATATTCTTTTTGACTAATTGTTGTGCTTTTGTTGATAATTTAGTCACTAAACTAAAAGGGTTCTTTACAATTGAGAAAAACTCTTTTCCTGTTTGAATTGCTTTGCTTATTGTTTTAGCATTTACAAACTTTCTAATTGTGTTGCTTTTAATTAGTTTGTATTTATCAACATACTTAAAAGCAGTCTTTGTAATTGTTTCAATCTTTTGTGTTAATCCTTGCTTAATAAATGAAACAGCTTTTTTAGTTGCTTGAATACCTTTAGCAATACCTTTTCCAAATTTAGTTACTTTTTTAATATATGAAAATCCTTTTGCTAAACCAAAGGTTGCTGTTTCAATAGCGGTTGATATAGCAACAGAAGCTCAATCAACTGCTCCATTATTTTCAACCAATGAAACAATTACATTCTTTACAAATCTTGCTCCTATTTTGATAAGTTGTAAAGGAATAGCACCAATTGGTAAAACGACACTCAAAGCATCAATCGCTACTTCTAAAAGAATATCTATAAAAAAAGATGAAACAGCTTTGAATATTTTGCTTCAAATTGTTTCATCTTTTTTCTCCTTGTCTTCTCTGATAGCTCTTAAATAAGATAATCTCTCTTGTGTTGATTGATACTTAATTTGAGGTTCTTTGAAAACTAAAAGCATAACTGTCTAATCTCTTGTAGCTGGTTCAGTGATGAATTTGTCTTCATTTTGTTTAGATTTAGAGCTTGAAGCAATACCATAAACTAACCCAGTGTATAAGACACCTAAAGCATTAGCAATTTCAGCTCTTACAACAATATCAGCTGAAGCATTATCAATTGGTCCCATATACATTTTGATAGCATTTACGGCTCTTAAACCAACGAATGTTGGAGCAACCAACACATCTAATTGGTTAAGAAAAGGGTTAGAAACAACTTTGTAACCACCGATGTAACCAATTGAGTATTGACCACCATCGAATGTTTCTTTTGCTCTATCTCCAACAACTCCGGCATCTGCTAAATAGTCAAATGCTACAGGGTGAATTGATACCAAGATATCATCTGGTGCAATTTGGTCAATTCCTTGTTCTGGTGAATATGTTAATGTAAGTTTTGTTGCTAACTTAACAATTTCTTTTTTATATTCAGCAGGTGTTTTTGATTCGTAATCAATAACTGAAACTTTGCTGTTTTCAATAGCTCTATTTTCTAAAAGGTTGAATCCTGTTCTTTCTGTTAATCTAACGAAGTCTTGAGACATCTTTGAAAGCTTAATTGAAGCAATATCAATTGGTAATAATTCCTTTTCTTGAGCTGTAAGTCCTTCATAAGCAACTAAAGGTTCATTTCAACTTACTGAAACTTGTTTTCCTAATCTGAACTTATCAGGTGCTCCTGCTCCGATTCCTTCTGCTCTATTTTTGAAAACAGTTGAAGGGTTCAACATAACAGAAATGCTTCTTTGTGAAACTTCTAAAACTGTGTTCCCTTGTGCGTATTTTGAGAAAAGTGATCTATCTTTGTAATAATCAACTAATTGTGTTGCTGTGATTTGTGAAAGTGTAATTGGTGAATTTGAGTTTGATGCATCTACTAAACTCTTTTCACTTGTTAAAATTGATTTAATTTGTGTATTTAACATGTTTATCTCCTTTAATCTATGATTATTCCATTACCTCAATATTTAGCTTTGAACTCTTGTTGTGGTTCTTTGCTTTGTGTTGGTTCTGGTGTTTCTTCTTTAACTTCTCAACCTAATTCAGAAGCTTGTTTTAATATTGAAGTTTTTAAATTAGCAAAATCTAAATTATTGAGCTCAATCTTTTCTTTGTTAACTTTTCCTTTAAAGTTCATTGTATCAATGGTATTATCAACAATTAACTTAATATTTTCTTTTGCTAATTTATTCTCTTCAATAAGTTTTGAATAGAGTTCTTTTGTTGTTTCAAATTCAGAGAGAGTTGATTTTAGAGTTTCAATCTCTTGTTCTTTATTTGATAACTTCGTTTTAATATAGTTCTCTAATTCTTCTTTTGTTTCAAAAATAGCATATGTATCTAAAGCATTAAGAATTTGAGTTCTTTTAGCATCTTCAGATAAACCTAATTTTTGAAAAGTTTCTTGGTCAGAAAGACCTAATTTTTGTGAAATCTTCTTGATAATTTCCATAATGTTCTGTCTTTATAAGGCTGCAGTTCCTTGTCCTTTCTTATCAGAAAATAATTTTGTTATATGGTTTGTTATTGATTGGAATTTCCATATCATTAACCATAATTCAATCTAGTCATAATGCTCTAATTTCAATGCATCTAACAGTATCATTATTCTCTTTATGAATAACAATACTGTTATGGTCTTGAAAGTCATCATTAACTAGACCTACTGACTTAACAAACTCATCAGGTGAGTTAAATATTGTATTGTTAAGTGTTTCATAGAATTGGTGTGGTTTAATTGCTTTTGGTTTGTTTGAGAAAACAAATTGTGATAGACCAATTGTTGAATCTTTTGGTCTATCAGCTCAACCTGGAGTTGGACTTATTTCATTTCCGTTTTTATCAAACAATGGAAGATATTTATCAGGGTACTTATCTAATTCAGGAAGTATCACATCTGCTTCTTTTAATCATTTATTAATATAATTTTTTCTAGCACTTCCAAGTGAAGAAGTGTAAGCAACTCCCCCGTGACCACCGTGTGCTTGAATAACATCAGACCTTATCCATTTAGATGCTAACTTATAATCTATAAGTTCGTACTCATCACTAATATGATAATGATATCTTGCTTGACTTTCAAATTCCTTAATTCCTTTTATAAGGTCTTTATATCAGTTATATCTTTCACCATAAATTAAATCGGTATTTACTGATATAAAACTGTTTGAATATCTTTCAAAGTCATAAAAATGATAAATCGACTCTCCCCCATATTGAGGGTTATCATTTATAAATTTTGAAATAACAGTTGGTGGAATATAAAATCTCTCTGAAGGATAATTATTACTTTCACCAATTACAACATTCATCACTCTATAAGGAACAATTACTGACCTTGTGCTTGCTCCTATATTTTGGTCAATAGTAGCGCTATATTCAACTAGTTTCTTAAACCCTGATGGTTTTAAAAATAAGTAAAAAGGTCAGTTATAGTTATAAGACTTATCATTAAATTCAACAGGTGTTGATGAATAATCAATCTCTGTTAATGATTCGCCTAAAATTGGAAGTTGAACATTCGAACCATTGAACATAAAAGTGTTATTATTCAAAAATGTGTTTTTTGTCCTTGATATGATGTCTCCATTATTATCAACATCATATAAGTAAGAAAATCATTTATATTCTCCATTGTTGTATCAAGAGATTAAAGGAGAATAAAGGAAGTTTTCATCATTCAGACCACCTTTTCAAGCATATGTTGTTATAAGCATATTTGAGAAAGCTAGAATATAGTTTTTTAATATATTTGTCTTTTCAAACTCACCAGATACAAAATATTGATTTAACTTTGTTTTAATTGCATTATCTGTTCAATTCTTTAAGTCTGATATCTTCCCGTTTTTTTCTTCAAACTTCTTAATAGCTTCTTCATTAAGTCCTTTATAACCTGACTTCACTGTATTAGTTACACTTATTAATTCTTTTAAGAAAATCAAAAACTCATTTTGTGGTATTGTGTTTTGGTTTTTCAAATATTCATTTAATAAATAAAAATTGTTATTTGCTAAACTTCAGAAGTTCAATGAATATCTATTTTTAAACACATTAAAAGGGTTGATTGTAAGCATATATGGAGCTTGAGACCTGTTGTCCATTTTAATCAATCTATCTTTATCATTTAAGAAGTTAATAGAGTTGATTAAAGCTCCCTTATTCATCTTTAAGACAAAGTTATCAGCTGTTAAATCAACAGGGTTGTTTTTCCTAATAACAAAGTCAATATTATGAAGTTCTTTGTAATAGTCTAATTGCGTAAGTGTTATATCAGCATATGCTTCTAATACATCGTTAAGTTCCATATTATCAATTTTGTTTTCGATAATATAGAACTCATTGAATTGAGTCACATAAGGACTATCAAATGTGAAAAGATAAAAGATGTTTTTAGATGGTTCAACTTCTAGATAGTTATATAAATCACTATCTCCTGTGATTGTGTAAGAGTTAAACAATTCATTGCTAACATTACCATCATCTAATAAGGTGTTTGATAGTTTTGTGTGGTTTAACTTAATAACATCAAACTCTTCAGGTTCTGGTAAGTTAATAACATTGATACTATGTTTGATGAAACTTAAAGGTTTATTTGATTCAATCTTATAAACAAAAAGCTTTGAAGTGTTATTGTTGAAGTTCATCATTTACCTCATTTGTTTTTGTTTGTCTAATGTCTTGGTTTCTATTTAATAGAACCCCATTTTGGTCAGTTGATAATATTTTTGCTTGTTGTTCTAAATATTTTGAAGAGCTAGTTGTTATAACATTGATATCTTGTAAATAATCCAATCCTAACACTCTCAACACTAATCTAGCAAACTTTTCATAATATATCTCTCTTAAGTTTGCTTTACCTTCAATATAGTGATTATATGAACTGTTTAATTGTTGTGCTTCCACTGAATGAATGTTGTGAGTTCCACCATCAGTAGAATCCTTTTTGAAGATTAAAGCTTGTTTGATTCAATACATAATGCTTTCAATTGATTGAATTGTTGAAAGCGCTGTGCTTTGTGATTGCGCTATTTCGAAAGGTTTAACCATTTGGTCACTATAAGGTGCTATTGAGTGTGTTTGAATGATTCTATCTTTTCCTAATGAGAACAATGATTTAGACACACTGTTAGATTTAGAGTTTCCTAAATCTCAATTGATTAAAGGAATTGGAGCAGATAAGAAACTATCAAAATATAAAGCGCTCAACTTAATGTCCAACAGAGCAAAAAGTTCTTGGTCGATTAAATCCATTTCTGCTTGTCCTGTTGAATTGTTTTTGAAGATAACAAAAGGAATAAAGTTATCTTTGAATATTTCTTGTTTGTATCTTTTACCTAATAAGCTTGAAAGTGGTTGTCTCTTTCCATTCTTATCAATAATTGACTTTTCAACATAACCCTTATTGTTTAATAAATCATATGTTGTAAATGTGCTATATTCATCAACTCCATTTGATAACTTACCTGTGTTAATTTGTAAATAAACTAACTCATTATCATCATTAGTTTCATAATCGACAACTTGAGCTAAAACCACCTTTTTATTGTTTTGAATTCCTAAAGCTCAAATTCCTTTTGTGAATAAGAACTTTTCTAGTTGTTGAATAATTGAAAGAAAATCATTTCTCTTTAAGAAAGCATCAAACTCTTCTTTTCCATTAACAAACTCAAAAGTTGGAAGTTCAGTTGCTAATTCTGAAACTTGAAGTAATGCTCCCTGCTTTTCAAAAAAGCTTCTTGAGTTGATTTTGAATTCATTATCAATCTCTGTTGGAATAATGGAGTTATTTATGACCATAGCTCCTTTTTTGAAAATTGCTTCATTATCTAACGCCATAATTCTCTCCTTGCTGTGCTAAATTTCAAAGCACTTTCTGCTTTTTGTATGTTAAGCTGTTAGACATTTCAAAAGCATTTATTAAGTCATATATCTCTGGAAAAACAGTTTCATCTCTTTTCTTTTCTCCAGGTTCAACATATTGCTTTGATAAGTTTTCTAATAGCTTTGTTGTATCATTTGTATTTAAGATATACACCATATTATTTCCAAAGATTCACTCTGTTCATCTTTGTCTGCTTTCGATACCAAACTTTTCAGTTCTTGTATCTTTTCTATTTGCTAATCTTGAATATATTTTGAAATCTGGAAACTTGCTAGCTAATTGCTGAAGTTCCAGATTTACGTAATCGCTTACATGGTCATTATCTGTTAAGATAACATTCTCAAATTTGTTTAAGTTAAAAAATTCATTTGTATGATAAGAATTTTTTAACTCTTCAAATATTCAGATATTGCTTTTAATAATCAAATCAATTAATAACTTATTAACTTCAACTCTTGTTGGTCTATGTTTGAAGAACCTTTTAAGGTCTTCTATAGCATCTAATATTACAATCTTTCCATCATCTAAAAGCAGCGTTCTACATCAAGAAGCATTATCGCTCTTTCCGGGGTCGTATCCATCAAAAACACCTAAAACTTTTCCTGCTCTTATAAACTCTGATACTTGCTCATTTGTAATGAATTCAATATTGCTATTAAAGTTGTTGTTATCGTAGATTAAACTTTTAAGATAGAAAGCACTTTGTTTATCTTCATTAACAAAAGCAAAACCTGCTACAGTAATAACTCACAATCTGAAGTTAGTTGATTTTAAAAGTTCAAATTGTTTTTTTTGTATTTCGCTCATTTCACTGTTTGGAGTGAATAATTTTGAATACATAATTACATTGATACCTAAACCTTCAGAGAATGTTGAAGATGTTTCATAAATAAACTTATCTTTAACTAATCTATCTAACACTTGAATGTTAGTTGTTCCATTGTGTGAAATTAATGGAATAACCTTATTATGATAATCAGTTATTAAAAAGTGCTCTGTTGTAAAAATGTTATAAAAGAACTTAACTTTTAATTTTGTATCTTGCGGTGCTTTAGTTCTCAAAACAGTGTTTTGAATTAATAAGGGTATGTTCTCTTTTTGGTTTTGGTATAAGTCCCTTAATTGTCCTGGTGTATAGTTTGTATTCTCAGGGTCTTCAATTGGTTCATCAATAACTAACTCCCCAAAATAATAATCTGCTTTTGGTAATGTAATACCTTGGAATGCTTGAATCTTTTCGAAGTTTTGAAACAATATTTTTCTACATGTTTTGGTATCAGTCCCATCACTTCAGTAGATAGCATCTTGTGTAAAGACTAAATATCTCTTGATATTGATTTTGTGTTTTGTTTCTAAAAAGTCTGCTGCTTTTTGAAACATTGGTATCAATGTATTCTTAATATGGTTGTATTGATTTCTACATCAAACAGAGTTGAAGTTGGTTTCATTAGCTAATCTATAAAGTGTGATAATAGCACCATTGAAAGACTTTGAAACCCCTTTTGCTCCACTCTGAATTTCAAAGAATTCAGAGCTTTCAAAAGCATCAAAAGCAGGGTTATCTGGAAGGTCTGTATAGTGTAATATCTCCTTTAATTTTTCAAGTGGAAACAACGACATATTAACTTCCTACTTTTCTTCTACAAATTCAAAACATGATTCGTGTTTTGGTTTTGTCTCTGTTGGTTTTTCTTGTGGTTCTTCAACCATTGAAAGTTCTTCATAACTCCCATACACTTGATAATAAGTTGTCTTTTCATCTTTTGATAAATTCTTTTGAACTAAAGGGACAAACTTTACAAATGCTCTTGAACCTTTTTTGTTTAGATAAGGTGATTCATATATTGGTGGAACTGCTCCATCCATCATAGCAGGGTGTCTTACTTTTAAGGTTTTGATTAATGTTAAAAATTTCTTTTGATTGTCTTTTAATGGAATAGCAGCTTTACAATATACAAAGTTTTTCTCTGTTCTAATTTCATCAGTTAATAATTCGACTGAAGCATTTACAAAAATAAATGTTCCTTGCACTGCTTTATAAGCATCTGCTATATGGTAAGCAATTACCTCTGATACGTATTTGTTAAGTATCTGATAGTGATAAATTAGATACATAAATGTGTTAAATATATGATTGGTGTGTTCATTATTGAAATCATTTGCTAACACACTTCCATAGAAATTTAAGAAGTGTCCTACTTGAATTTCTTTAGACGCTTGTTCTGCTTGCTTTCCTGTGAATTTTAATTTAGCTGAAGCAGGTGTTGGTCTGTAATTCTCTGAATGGAATTTATCAGCATAAAGAACATCAACATATAATTCTTTAACTTCAAAACCACTTTGTGTTGTTTTTGTAATTAATTGACCTACTTCTTTAACATACACTACACCTTCACAATATGAGAAACCTTTGTGAAAGGTGTAGTTGATTGTTTTATTGTTTTCCATTTTCTTTTTCCTTTCTTTGTTTCTCTAGATTTTTAAAAGCACTAACAATTGAAGATTGATTTTCTTGTGTTAATTCAATCATTAAAGCTAAAGGTTGAATGAATACAATTTCTTGTTCTTTACCTATACATCCATTCCTGTTTTTAGCAATTGATAAATTAACCATTGAATAATCATTTCTCTCTTTATTCTCTTCAATGTCTCTCTCATATAGAAACAACACAATATCAGCATCTTGTTCTATACTTCCACTGTCTCTTAAATCAGTAAGAACAGGTGGTTCTGCTTTTAACTTTTCAACTGGTGTAGGTTGCTGTCCTTTTTCATTTGCTTTTTTTGTTGTTTTTGGTTTTCTTTGTTGTGAAGTTGTTCAGTCTCTGCTCATTTGAGAAAGAGCAACGACAGGAATGGATGTATCTAAAGCTAGCTTTTTTAATATTCTTGATATATATGAAGTTTGTTCATACTTACTAGAGAAATGTTTTGCTGTTGAAAGTATTTGTATATGGTCTATAAAAACAGCTCTAACTTTCTTTTGTGTTCTTTGCTCAAAAAATACAATTAAGTTTTTAATGTGTTCTGCTCTTATATCAGGGTCATCTACAAAATAACATTTTGAGTTTTCAATCACTCTATCAAAACCCATTCTATTGAATGCTTTTAAATCTTCAACTATATTTAAAGACTCATAAAAGTTTTTTAATTCATAGAACGTATTCATAGAGAAAAGCTTTTGTGTAATCTCTGAAGCGGTTTGTTCTAATGAAATGAACAAGACACATTCATCTTTATCTAATGAACTATTGAGTTCATTTATCAAGTTAATTAAAAAGGTTGTTTTTCCTGTTCCTGGTCTTCCCCCTAAAACAATGAATTGTGAAGGTCTTAACCCCTGAAGTTCATTGTCTATAAACTTAAACCCTGTCCCTTTTAAAGTCATTTGATTCAAGTTTGGTTTTTCCATTCATTCAGTTATTACTGAACCTACACCTTTGATTTTGATATTTTCAAAGTTTTGCATACAAAAAAATCTCCTTCAATTTTGAAAGAGATTATTGGTTGAAATTTTGTGTTGTGATTAAATGAACATAGACCCTATTTTTTTTCTTAGCACCCACCACTTGCTTGTGATATCAGCAACTCAAAATTATATATATATATATATATGTAATATAAGTGTCAATTGTATCAGAATTACTAAGAGAATTATGAAAAAATTCAAACTTTTTTGAAAATTAAATCAATTTCAGATATGACGTTAATTCTTGTGGAATTTGTTGCCTCTTGTGAAAATTCTAAACAAAATAAATAAACAGACACACTAAAGGTGGATAGAAGGGTTAATTAGACATAATATCATCTCAACGTTGTCGGGGTGTTTTTCAATCTGATTTTGATTGAATACTTTCGTTGATGTATCAAAAATAAACTCATTAATTATTTTGCTAAGATCATCAAAAGTTATCTTGGTTATATAAATTAGTTTTAAACATTCAGATTCTAAAATCGAAAATAAATATTCTGCTTCTATGTTGTATGGCGAGTTGCTAACTCTCTCCATTGAAACAATGCCATTATTTTTAGATATTGTTTGCAAATAATCTTTAGTTAAATATTGGAAACAATGGTCTAAATGTGCTATTCATTGTTTGTTTAATTTTATTTTGACATGTATTTCATAACTAAATCTAAATCATTTATTTTGGACAAATTGTAATTTACAATAAATTTAGTTTTGTGGTCAATGTGAATTGACAAAAAACAAAATTGTTTTTAAAATTATTTTTTGACATTAGACCCTTTTTAAAATCATCATAATCTGAAAAAAGTTCAAGTCATTCATGCTGTTTAAGTTGTCTCATATATTCTCCTATACAAAAAACACGAAATATGGATTGTCCATATTTCGTGTCCCAGTTTAAATACAGTTTTGTCCGTATTTTGTGTTCTAGTTTAGATAATTTTGTCTTTTTTATATGTTTTTTAGGTTAATTAAGATTGGTTTTTGCAAGAAAAGTATCCATATCAATTCATTCATTTTT
Source organism: Mycoplasma sp. 2248 (assembly GCF_034863245.1). Classification (NCBI taxonomy): domain Bacteria; kingdom Bacillati; phylum Mycoplasmatota; class Mollicutes; order Mycoplasmatales; family Mycoplasmataceae; genus Mycoplasma; species Mycoplasma sp. 2248. The sequence continues at coordinate 18,863 of NZ_JAYFFC010000006.1, read as the reverse complement.
CGGATAGAAAGCACCAGTGTCAACAAAGTATTTATAAACTTGATCCATTTTAGATATGTTAGCTTGATAACCTTTTTTGTGGTCAGTATAATAAGTATCACGAGATAAAATGTTAAAGGTATTTGCTAATGGGAAGTTTTGTATATTGACAAAGCTTTTCATTTTTTCTAAATCTCAACCGAATGTTTGTTTTAGAAATGTCATTGTGGTTAAAAGCACTGTTGTTGTACCTTGTAAACCATATAATTCAGTTCTTGAATTATTATTTTGATCAAATAATACTGATGTGCCTTTTTCAATGTTGCGATAATCAATTGCCAACATATTTTCTCAAGCAATTGTAGGATTTAATGTAATTGTATTAGCATATTCATCTTCGCCAACGAGCAATTTAATGTATTCAACAGCATCTTGAGCACTATAACTTGGATGCAATTTAAAGAAGTAATTATATTGATCTGCAGGATATAACTCTTTAATTTTGGCGAAATAAGCTTTGACTTCATTGTAAGCATTTTCGTTTTGATTCAATCTTCAGCCTCTGTCATTTTTTTTAAATAATGAAGAACCCATAAAGATTAAATTCTTTTTGTTTGCAGAATAATTGTTTTTACCTTCAACAATAAGATCTAAAAAGCTCTTGCCGTAAATTTGATTTAAGCGTTCAAAATCGCCTTGATAATCAATGTTTTCGGTAAATTGTATGTAATCCTTATGCATAAATGGATTAATTGGATACGACTTAATGTTTAATTTAGCTCAAGCTTTACCTGCGTTTTCTAATCTTTGATTAAAAGCATTAATGTATGTGTTTTCTAAGTTGTAAATTTTAACTTTCTCTTGTAAAGTGAATAAATAACGACAATCAATAGGTATTTTAATATATTCATCTGCTTGTAAATCATTTCAGTATTTAAGCAATTCTGCTTGAGTATATGATTTACCTGCTTTTAGAGCAAAGTTTAAATAATAATTCTCAATAAAATCATAAGGTTGAGAATTACCATCACTTAAAATAACTATTTTATTAGCATGTTTAAAAATTCAATCTCTTACAACAATGCGATCTTCATCGGATAAAGCTATTAAAGATACATCAGGTATATAAAAATCAAATTTATCAATTCCGGCTTCTAGATATGGTTGTAAATAAGTTGTTAATTCTTCTAAAGTTGTTGGTGTTACTGAATAAGCTTTATCCTCTTGGGTGTTAGTTGCATATTTCAAGTTGTCTAAAACCAACAATTTTCCATCTTTAACATTCATTTCACCTGTTTCCTTATTTAGCACAGGTGTAAATTTGTTTAATAAATACTTAAAATTAAACCTTTGACTTTCTGGATTTTCATTAGTTTTGTCAATGTCCCAAACATCTTGATCAATTAAATAAACAACATCGTTGTAAGGTTGCTTTTCATTGTTAGCTGCGTTTAAATGACCGACAATTTGCATAAATGATGATAAAAATACTTGTGATGCGTTTCTGGAAAGAACAACCGTTGGATATGAATTATCTGCCGAGTCTTTTAAATCAGCATAAAAATCTCTAAAATCAGCTCCTGGTGTAACTTCTGGATTTAATAATTTAATTTTTGATGAACTATTTTGTAATTCAGTTAAATTTTTTGAATTTGTGCTATTTGTTCAAGGATCTTTTGTTTTTTTCGCACATGAAGCTAGCAATGCTGTAGGAATAACCGATAATGGGGCAATTGCACAAAATAGTTTTCTTTTAAATTTTTTCATAGACAAATTATAATGTTTTTAATTCATAAATAAAAAAGTCAAAACTATTATTACTTATAAACTAGGACAAGAAAAGTAGACAGTTTTTTATTTTCTGTCTACTTTTCTTGTCCTAGTTTAATCTTTTATTTACTTTATTTCTTTTTAAATTAATAATATTATCGTTAATCACTTGCTTGAAATAATTATCGTCTAATTCTTGATAGTACTTTAAAAGTGCTTTACGGTAATCTTTACATACATTTATATCTAAATTAAATAATTTTCCTTGTTTTAATAATTCTTTTTGTAAAAGCATTGTTGCCGTTCTTTTATTACCATCATTAAAAAATTGTTCTCTTGCTATTAGCAACGGTAAAGAATATATATCATCATTATCGTTGATACAATCTCTAATCATTTCATAATATTGACTTTCAATTAATAAAGGTGGCAAATAATTAGAACCTGATACTTGAATATTAATGTTTCTAAAATTACCATTATTATAATCAAGATTTTCCATTAATATTTTATGTAATTGTAAAACATAACTTGGGCTAATGTCTAAATCATAAGTATCAAAAATGAACTTTCAAGCATTTTTAATATTGGTAGCAATAATAAACTTTTCTTCGTTTTCATTTAAAAACTTATCATTTAAAATATTTTCAGTTTCTAATTTAGTAATTAATAAATTTTCAAAATAAACTTGCCCTTGTAATATACCAACCAATTGTTTAGAATAATCTTTATATTTCATAATTATTTCTTTTTAATCTCCTTAATTCTTCAAGAATGCGACAATAAGTTGTGCTAAAAAGGTTAGTGTTAAGAATACGATTAGCATTTTCAAGTGCAATGGGTTTAGTTGTTTGTAAATCAAAAACTAATCTTAATATTGCTTTTAGTCCCCAATTAATTAAACATCCGTTATATCATTTTTCTTCGGTAGTTTCTTTGTTCAGACTAATGCTATTACCAAATCTAATAGCATCCATTTCAATTAAACCAAACGGTTGGTTGTAATTAATTAACCACCAATTGTTAATCAAAGCAATGACTTGGTTAATATCATTTGCGAACATTGTTTCTAAATGTCTTGAAATATTAGATGGTAATAGTTTCATTTTCTCTCCTTTGTCTATACAATAGATATTATAATATTTATAAAATTTTTGTAAAAAGATTAAAAAAGATAGTCATTGAAACTAGTTCAAGAAAAGTAGACAGAAAATAAAAAACTACCTACTTTTCTTGCCCTAGTTTATGATAAAGTTAAATATTTTATTTTGAATATGTTTCGAAAATAATTTTAGATTTCTTTTTATCAATAACGTTGTTCAATTCTTCTATTGATGCATTTTTAACATTTTCAAATGTCTTAAAATAATCTAGAAGTTTTTTGACAGTTGCATCGCCAATCCCTGGTATTGAGTTTAAATCTGATTCTCTGAATTTATTTAAATATTTATGTTTCATTTTACTTTTAGCATACCTGTCAACTTCATTTTGCATTCTTGTAAACAAAAATAAAGCATCTTGTGAAATATTAATTATTTGATTTTTATCATTAATCAATTTTTCAGTTTTGTGTTTTGAATTTTTAACAAGACCAAAAACTTTTATACTTTCAAATTCTAATTCTTTTAATGCATATTTTGCTTCTTTTAATTGTTCAAACGATCCATCGACAATAAAAATATCATTTTCGTCAATATTTAAAGGTTTTGCAAATGTTTTGACAAATTTAAAAACAGTTAGATACATAAGTTCTAAATCAGAATGCTTGCTCATTTGTTTAAATTCTTCTTCATGATTAAAAAATCTATAATTCTCATGAATTTTTTTACCGTTTGAAAAACAAACTGAAACTCCTATTGGATTTTCTAAGTATCAATGTGAATTATCAAACAAATAAATATTTTTAATTTCATTTTCAGCATTTAAAATATTTTCTAATTCTCTTTGTGTTTTAATATTGATTTCTTCTTTTAAAATTGCATCATTAATATTAATCTTTAAATATTCATTGTTATTTAACAATGATAAATTCAAGATTTCCAAAAACAATCCTTTTTTAGGGAAGATGATTTTATTATTCAGTTTTGTATTAAGTTGAATTTGTTCATATTCACTTTGTAGAATAATGTGATCTGGATAATCTTTATCTGAATAGTATCTTTCTAAATAATCAGATACATAATCAATTACATTCTCAATGTAATAGTTATTAAATTTATTGATTTCATTATTGTGTGCAGTTTGCACTCCATATCTATAAAATAAACTTTGTATAGATATGTGTTCATCTTTAACAATGAATGAATGCACATCAATGTTTTTGATGTTTTGAAGTTCAACCAATTGTGTGTCCTTGATTCTTTTCAATAAATGATAAGAATCATTATATTCTTTAGCAAGTTCAAAATCTCAATTTTCACTTGCTTTATCTCTTAAAGAAATTAACTTATCTAAAAAGTCATTATTTTGAAATTTTAAAATTTCGATGATTTTGTCAAATTTGTATTTTGACACAGAATAAGCTTGATTTTTAATTGGTAATCCATTTTCATACATAAAAAATCTAGTTAAAACCTTTAACAAATGTTTAAACTCGTGTTGATTTGAAAAAGGACCATATGAAAATGTTGTATCTGTTGTTTTAGAATATACATAGTTTTTGTATATCTCTAATTGATCTTTAGTATTGATATTCAATTTTAAATATGGATATCTCTTATCATCAAGTAACTTGATGTTATATTTGGGTTGATATTTTTCAATATAGTTCTTTTCAGCTAAAAAAGCTTCTTGATCTGTATTGTATGTAACAAAATCAAAATCATAGATTTCATCAATCATCTTGTATGTCTTATAAGAGTTAATTGAATTATTTAAATATTGATTTAATCTATTGTTTAAATCAATAGCTTTACCGATGTAAATGACTTGATCTAATTCGTTTTTCCATAAGTAAATTCCACTTTTATGTGGAGTTTTTTTAATCTTCTCTTTTATTCTGCTTATTCTTAAATCATCGTTCATAAGATATATTTTACCTATTTATTTTTAAAAAAAATATAAAGAATATAACCATCAGGTTATTTAATTAATGTATAATATTATCAAATTATTAATAATATTAAAGTAATATGAAAGTGCAAAAAAAGGAGTTAATAATGACACAAATAAAAAACTATATCTACTTTCTTCATAAGGTAATTTTAAAGAAAAAAAGCAGTTGAATCTTACCTGCTTTAGTTGGAACAATAATGATTGTTCTTTCAATTATTATTTCAATTATGAATATACAAAACAAATCGCTAGTTATTTATTGTGCTAGTTTTGGATTGTTATTTATAACTATCTTCTTTTCTTCATTAAAGTCAATTAACTTATATAAAGATTTAGAGGAAGAAGGTTTAGAAATAATTACATTTTCTAAGCCCATATCCAGAAAGACTATTTTTATAAGTAAACTTTTAATGTTTTTATTAATGGGATTATATTGAGCATTATTTTGTTCTTTATTTAATTTAATATTAGGATTAACTTTAAAATTAGATGCTAGTTACTTTGTAGCGTTCGTATTTATCACGCTAATCACAATATTTTTAGCATTTATCTTCTTTGGTTCAATTGCTTCATTAATAAGCTATAAACTTAATTCAAAGATTGCAATAACAGTTCCACTGTTATTCAGTATTCCGATGTTTTTAGCCGGAGGATTTATCTCATCAAACTCAACATCAACAGCTAATAACTTTGCTTACTATTTAAATTCTAAAAACCCTAATCAACCATCAGGTAATGATTCAAATGCTAATTACTTTTATTTAGATAACAATAAAGATAATTACTACATCATTCCTAACGGATATGATGCAACGAGTTTTAGTCAAAAACAAGATGCATACTTATCAGAGGCATACGAGATTTCAAAAAACTCATCTACTTCGTGAAGTGTTTATTCTTATTTAGCAATTCCTTATCAAATGTTAGAAATATTCAACATTAATAATGAAGATATATTTAATAAACTAAATAATCAGAACACTAATAATTTAAGTGATTACTTATATTACAAGAACACTGATTCTCAAGTATATTCATATATCCTCGAGAAACAACCAAACCTACGTAAGTATCAAATAAGTGAGGGCAAAGAACAATATATAGTTCCAGGTGCACTTAAAAATCAATCATCTATTACAAATATCATCAACACAGATATCATCTATGCAAGAGATGGTGCTTCAGACTTTAACATTATTTACCCAGAAGACAAATACAACTTTGTTACATCTGAAAACTTAGTCGGAAAACTAAAATGAGAAAACATACAGCAACTATTAAAATCAAATGTATTTAATAGTTTTACAAACAAATACTTTGCTCAATTATTTAATTCAGAAGAATTACAAGAATATGTAAAAAACAATGATTTAGTTTCAATTAAAAACTTCATCTTAAGCAATATTCAAAGAAACTTAAATGATGAAAACTCTGAATTAAACAATTTAATTGATAACAACACAAATGTTCTTGATGAAAATGCTATTAAAAATAAATTAGTTAAATCAAAAGTTGAAAAACAAATTTATTTATATTCAGCACTTATTTACTACATTTACTTTACATACAATGATTCAATTTACTTAAATGCTCTTTTAGTAAATGATGACTACACAGATACATATGCACCATCTCAATTCAAAGTTAGATTAGATGATTACAATTATCAAATCGGTGGATTTGAAACATATGTACCAAAACAACAAATCATCAATGACCAAATTGTCATCAGATACGATTTAACAAAATCAAATAACTATTTATTTGCTACAACAGATCAAATTTATTCAATTCAAAGAAACAAAAAAGTTGTTAACAAATCAATCTTTGTTGTGATTTGAATAATCTTAGGAGCTTCTCTATTAGCTGCAAATACACTTTTATACATTAGAAAGGATTATAAATAATGAATAACATAAGTATTAAAGTTCAAAATTTAACAAAGATTTATAATCATAACTCTAATGAGAAAAAAGGAGTATTTGATTTAAGTTTTGAAGTACCTAAAGGCTCTTTCCACGCATTTATTGGAGAAAATGGTTCAGGGAAAACAACAACAATCAAATCAATCATTGGTTCATACACAAACTTTAGTGGACAAATTTACATTAATGGAATTATTAACTCAAATCCTGAATCAAAAGCAAAACTTGGTTATGTTCCTGAAAATGCAATTTTTCCTAAAGAATTAAATGTATTTGAATATTTATACATTGTTTCTTTATTTGGAAACAAAGATAAACAACAATTAAAAGACAAAATCAATAATTTTTTAGAAAAGTTTGAAATCTCTGATTTAAAGAAAAACAAACCTAACAACTTATCATCAGGTCAAAAGAAAAAAGTTTTATTAATTCAAGCATTATTAAACGGCCCTGATTTAATCATTCTTGATGAACCTGCTGCTAACTTAGACCCAACAGCTAGATTTAAATTGTTCGAAATATTATCTGAATTAAATAAACAAGGTAAGACAATAATTATCAGTTCTCACATTTTAAGTGAGATTGATAAGTATGCAACTTCATACACACTTATTCATAAAGGTAAATTAGTTTCATCAGGACAAAAAAATAGAAGTCTTGAAGATATCTATTATGAAAAGATTATTCAAAATTAAGCTTCTTGCACCTTTATTGTTCTTACCAACAATAGCACTCTCTTGTACTAATACAACAGAAAAAACTACTCCACAAGTTTCAAAAGAAAAAAGACCACATCAAGCATTTCTAAAGAAATTAGGATCTTCTGAATTTATAAATAATTCAAGAGATTTGAATTTATATATAAATGCACAAAACAATATTCCAGATGAATTTATTAAAGAAATTCAATCATCATTGGTATATGCCCAAATATTAAACAATCCAATTTTAGAAAACAACACTCAAATTCAAGATACGTTAAAAGCATCAAAAACATTAGAAATGCTATTTAGAGATAACTGATTTTGATACTTAAGTAATCTAAATAAATTCAATTACTATTTAAACTTTTATCCATCAAGTTTCAAAGATAAAAAAAATGATGCTGGTGAGAATTTAACATTAGCAAAATACACAAAAGCAACACATGATGGTATTAAGTTAAATATTGATTTACATAATTACAAATTGAATAAATATGTTGTTAAAAATATTCAGTTAGATAGCAACTCAACACTTCAAAGTTTAGATGTGATTTACGTTGTACTAAACGAAAATTTAATACTACCTGTATTTAAATATTCACAAGAAGACAAAACACATTTAAAAGCATCTGCTGAAATCTTAAAAGTTGTCTATACAGATAACATTGATGCAACAATTGATAATTTGCACAGCAAATTAGTTGCTGCACACAATAAACTATTAAATGATGACATTGAATACAGTAAAAATATAAATGTTGAAGATTTATCATTTATATATAAGAACTTTGATTATGCTAAATTTATTATGTTATTTAATTCATACAATTACTTTCAAAGCTTGTACTTAGCGTTAGAAGAAATTAATCAAGATAACTGACAAATTATTAGATACACATTAGTAGGAGTGCAAAATGATTAAAATTAAAAAAATGTTAAGTTTAATTAGTTTACCTCTTATTAGTGGAGTTGCAATTTCTTGTGCTAATTACACATCTTCAGATAAATTGGAAGCATACATAGATAACTCAACACAAATTAACCCTAAAGTTGAAAACTTGCAGCAAGTTAATCATAAAAAGATTATCGAAACTCTTTTAAACAACGTTTACAAACCAGAAAGTCAAAGAGAACGCAGTTTATATGTATACAATCAAGAACAAGACACATCATCAATCATTCAAAAATTCAAAGAAATAACAACAAGTTACAAACAAGAATTTAGATCTGATGAATTAAATGATTCTCTTGCTGAAAAAAGCAGACTGCAAGATCTCTTAGTCTACTTTTCAGGTGATGAAAGAACAGAAGCAGAAAACAAAATAACTGAATTAACAGCAAAAATTAATGAAATTAAAGAACATAATACACCTGCTAAAAAAGAAAAATTCGCTAATAGTTTCTCAGATTTTATTTCAGAAAACTGATACTTTATCTTAAATAATTTAGATAAATTTGACTTCACATTTGTATCTTGATTATTAGATCCAATCGGAAATGGTTATACACTATCAGACGAATACCAACAATCATTAAAAACAAAAAGCGAATACAAAAACTACAACGTACCAAACACATTCATTGACGACATCAAATTAGGTGATGAATCAGGTGAAATGTCTGATGCTAGAGTTTATTATTTAAAGAAAAATAAACTAGTTTTCAGAATTACTATCAACAACATTTTGCAACCTGTTTCTAATTTAAAATTAGAACCGTTAAACTGATACTTTGGAGATTTAAAAAATAACAAAATATCACTTAACTTAATTTCTAATATTGTTCACTCAAGATTTATTCACGGATACGAAACAGGATTAGTTCAATTTGAAAAAAGTATGGTTAAAGATCTAAGTTATGGAGAACCTGCTAATGTTTTCTTCTTATGAAAGGGGACTAATGAAAATTAGTAAATTATTTAAAAAGATTTTAATGATATCACCATTAAGTTTACCTTTAGCAACTTTATCTTTTACACCTAGCACAGTATCGAAAACAGATGAAACTAGCGAACAAGAAAACGCTTTAAAACTTGAATGAAATAACTTTATTAAACAAGATTCAATTTGAAACTTACTTAACATCGTATATAAAGATGAAGTCCAAAAACAAGCTTACATTGACTCACAATTTGAATTACTAAGCAATCCTGATTACAAACAGCAAATTAAAAATGCATTTGTATTCGGGAACAACATGACTCAATCATTTATTCAAGGAGAATTTGATTGAGGAACATTCTCAAGAATAAAACCATTTATAGTAAAACAATCAACTGCTCAAATAGATCAATTATTATCAACAAATTGACTATATGCACTATTTACAATTACTCAATTTGATTTAATTAAATCAACATTATTAGATAATGAAAACTTAGATGTCGCATCTAATGATCCTGAAAAAATTTATTCAAACTATGCAAAAATAAGTTCAAATCAATTCATTGATTATGTTTATGCAAAAAACAGTGATGAAACACTTGATGATTTATATTACTTGTTATCTAAAAATGGATTTATCTTAGAAATTGGAATTGAAAAGGATTGAGAAAATCCTGAATTACTCAAACCTAAATTACACGGATATGTAAAAACATTTCCAAATATTATCAATAATGACTATATATTAGACATTTTTGATTTAAACAAATATGTGCAGTTATTTGCTCCATTCGGTGTAGATAACTCTAACAAAGGTAACACCAATGAAATTTTATTTATAGACAATTATGGAGGGGTTAAATTAACATATACATTTGTAGATGTTAATTAACATTCATTATGAAAAAATTATTATTCTCACTTTCTTTACTTAGTTTCTCGGCATTACCAATTGCTTCTGTAGCTTGCATTGATTTAACAGGTGGTAATCAATACAAAATAGCTAAACCTTACGTAGTAACTAAATTTGATGAATTTTTAAAAGAACAAAACATTACATTAGATCCTAAATACAAAGAAAAATTAGATAACTTCACAAATGAAGATTTAACTAAGTTAAGAAGCAAATTAGCAACACTTAAAGACACAGTTTTAAAAATTAAAAAGGAAAACGAAGGTACACAAAAACCTGAATTCACTGCTTCATTAGAACAAATGTCACAATTGCTATCTGAAAACATTTACATCTTCTTAAAATACATTTACTACTTTAGCACTGTGTTTTATGATTACGGTTTATTATCATTTAACTTTGAAGATGATTCAAAACCAAAACATTCAGATGAGTATTTACACTATTCAATTAACCAAGTTAATAGTTTCTCAGAAACTAATGCAACTTCAGGACATACACACTATACATATATGACAAATGAAATCAAACCAGTTGGAAATATGTGGCCAACAAGTTTTTCAAATGTAACTGAATCAAGAATTAAACCGGGATACTATGAATTTTATGTTGCATTTTCAAACATTGTCTATAAGTTTTATGTAAAAGAAGAAAGTGGTGTTTCACAAATTATTATGGATCCAATTTGCTTTGCATTCAAATCATCTTTAGGCCAAATTGATGCACAACAAATTGAAGAACTATACAATATAAATTTAGAAGAATTAGAATTAGATAGAGCAAACCAAATTCTTAGAACTTTTGAAAACACAACACAAAGAGAACTGAAGTTCCCTCAAAGAAATATTATTTTCTAATAAAGTCGACCACCACAAGGTGGTTTTTGTTTTAAATTTAAGGTCAAAAATTCAATCAAAATCAAACCATTTTAACACACTTATTTTTTTATGCTCTTACAAAAAATTTTGCTTGAAATTTACCTCAAAAAAGTTAAAAAAATTAAGGCCAAAATTAATCAATTTAGTAAAATAGCATTTATGAAAAGTAAGGCGCTTTTAATTCAAATTTTACCTATATCAAATGTATTAAAAGTATTCAATGATATTGACTATTCAACTAAAAAATACTTACGTGAAGAATATATTGAAAACTTATTTGATACGGTCTCCCTTTTAAATAAAATAGCTATTAAAACTATATTAAGGAAAGGAGATTAAAAATAATGGCTATTAAAGTTAAAAGAAAAAAAGATAAGCAACCAATTATTGAATTAATTGACGTTGTTAAAGAATTTCAAAATAAAACAGTTTTACATAGTATTAATTTACAAATTCAACCAGGTGAGTTTGTTACTTTATTAGGTCCATCAGGTTCAGGGAAAACTACTATTTTAAGATTAATCGGTGGTTTTGAGTGAACTACACGTGGTGAAATTAAATTCAATGGTTTAGACATTAAAGATCTTGAACCACACAAAAGAAATGTTTCAACAATCTTCCAAGATTATGCACTTTTTCCACACTTAAACGTTTATGGAAACATTGCATATGGTCTTAAACTTAAAAGAATTCCTAAAGAAGTTATTGACCAAAAGAAAGTAAAACTTCTTGAACAATTAACTAAAAAATGAGATGCTTTAAGTCATAAAAAAATGGAACAACTTGATAAGTTACAAGAAAAATATGAACAACAACTTGAAAACTTAAAAGAAGGAACATACCAATACAAGAAAATTCAAAAATGACTTGATAACTCAGACTTCGTTTATTCATATTGAGAAAGTTACACAGCATTAAAAGTTGAAGCATTCCAAAACCTCCACTTCAAACGTAGAATGACAAGACAAGAAATGGATGAAAAAATTAAGAAAATCATCGATCTTGTAGGTCTTACAGGAAATGCTGATAAAGCTATTTCCGAACTTTCAGGTGGTATGAAACAACGTGTTGCATTAGCTCGTTCGCTTGTTATTGAACCTGAAATCTTACTTTTAGATGAACCACTTAGTGCACTTGATGCAAAAATTAGACAAAAAATGCAAGTGTTATTAAGAAGTATTCAACAAGAATTAGGTCTTACATTTATTTTTGTTACTCACGATCAAGACGAAGCTCTTGAACTTTCAGATAGAGTTGCTGTTATGCGTGATGGTGTTATTGAACAATATGACACACCTAAAAACATCTACGACTATCCAGTTAACATCTGAGTTGCTAAATTTATCGGTGATTCAAACATCTTTGATGCTAAATTCACAAAACAAGGCAAAATTAAGATATTAAACAAAGAGTTCAAAACAATTCACGAAGCAGATGAATTTGAACCAGGCGAAGTCCTTGATGCACTTATTAGACCAGAAGATATTGACATTTACTCAGAACCATCTAAAACTTCAAACAAATTATCAGGACACATTTCTGACATTTCTTACAGAGGAAGCTACTACTACATTAAAGTTGAAATCGATGAACAAACAGTTATTTATGTAGAAACATCTAAGAAATTTGAACTAGGTGAAAAAGTTTACTTAAGTTGAACAATTGACTCAATCCATTTAATGCGTAAAGACGCTAAGTGAGATTATTCGAATAATGAATTCCAAAACTAATAAATTCAACTTCACTTTTGATAAAAAAACACATCTAGTTTGACCTTATTTCCTAATTGCGCTCTTACTTATTATTCTTCCAATTATTTTAATTGTGCTTTATGCACTTATTCCAAACGAAAGTTTTGATAACTGAGTTTTAATCAAGTCATCAAGTACTTGAAAAATTATGGGACGTTCATTATGAATCGGATTAGCAGCATCAATGTTATGCTTAATCATTGGATTCCCATATGCTTACTTTGTTTCAACATCTAAATCTAAGATTTTCAAAATTTGTGCACTTAGTTTAATAATTTCACCACTTGCAATTTTCACAATTGCTAGAATTTATTCAATTAAGGCCTTATTCTTAGGGATTATGGCACACAACACAAAAAGTTTAAACAATGAAGCGTTTATGGTATTTGGACTTATGTACCTTAACTTACCTTTAATGATTATGCCTTTATACACAGTGTTTAAAGATATGCCAAAAAACATCATTGAAGCAAGTCACGACTTAGGTTACAATCAAACTCAAACAGTTTTCAAAGTTATCATTCCATATGGTATTAGAGCTATCTTAAGTGGTTTTGGTATGGTGTTCCTTGCGTCTGCTACAACTTTTGTTATTTCAGCAAAACTTCTGCCAGATGGTTCACAATATCAAACAGTTGGGGATATTATCAACTCAAGAGCAAATCCAGGAAATAAATTTGACTTAGCAGCAGTTTCTGTTTTAGTTATCGTAGTATCAGCTATTTTCTTAAGTATTTATGGAATTATTTTATTAACTCCTAAAATAATTTTCAGACTTAAAAAAGGAGCGCACTATGAGTAAATTCTTAAAAAGATCTTATATTTACATCATTTTAGCAATCGTTTATATACCACTTTTATTTGGAGTTATTTACTCATTTAACCAACCAACACCAAAAGGTCAATTCAATCCAACTTGAACTAAAGGGACATTTGACAACTGACTTCATTTATTTGATAACAACAGAGCGATGTCGCTTGTAAACAGCTTACTTTTAGCTCTTATTGTAAGCTTTTTAGTATGTACAATTTCACTTGTAACTGTATATGCACTATACAGACAGAAGAACAAAATTGTTAGATCATACGTAAGTTCTACAATTAACATTCCTCTTATTAACCCAGACAACATTACAGCTATTGGACTTGTTCTTGTCTTTGGTATCTTCTTTGGAGTTATTCAAACAGATAGCGAAGGATTTGGACGTGTTGTAGTAGCTCACACAATTATGACGCTTCCATATGCAATTTCACTTATGTTACCAAGAAGTGAAAAATTCAACAACAACCTTTATGAAGCAAGTCAAGATTTAGGATACTCAAAATTAAGATCTTGATTCAAAACTTACTTTGTTTATATGATCCCTTCAATTATTATGTCTGTAATAGTAGCTTCTGTTCTTTCATTTGATGATTTTATCATCACTAGAACAGTGTCTAATATGCAAACAATCGGAACTGATTTATATGCAGGTTCATTTGAGCCTTGAGGACTTATTTTTGGTGCTATTATCCTTGTATTAACTATTATCGGAAACATTATTTACGTTGCAGTTAAGAAAGGTAAGAAATAATAATGAAGAAAATTATTAAAACATCATTAATTAGTGCTGGGATTTTAACAATCGCAGCAGTAGGGACTGGCTTAATTGTTTCAAAAGCAATTAATGGTTATAAACCACCTTTTTACAACTTTAGATCATATATGTCAGATGATAATAAAGAGAAGTTAAGAGATGTATTCAGTTATGCTGAATTTAACGAAGTTAATGAGTTTAATAATGCAATAATCAACCACAAAGCAGCTGCAGGAATCAGTGGAGATTTCCTAGCTGCATCACTTATTAAAAAAGAATGCTTACAAAAAATTGATTATTCAATTTTACTTAACAAACCTGAACTTAAAAACGACAGAGAAAAAACAAAACAATATCTTAAAAACATTATCAAATCAGAAGTTTGAGAGCATCTTGAAGATTACAACGAACAATTAAAGACTAAATTTAATGGTGAAGAACTTAAAGATGAAAAAGGTAATTACCCTGAACTTTGAGAATACTTTTTCCCTTACTTTTCTCAAGATATGGTAATTGCTTACAACATTAAGAAAAAACCAATTGCACCTGAAAAGAAAACTGAAGATGGTGCAATTAATCTTGATTTATACGCTGATAAATTTAATAATGGATATGAAACAAATTCTATTATCAACTCACTTAAAATAGTTGCTGATAATGGATTTGATTCTTGAATCATCACTGACGCAGTCAGAGATAACTTGTTATATGGTTCATCTTATTGAACAAATGCAGATGGAACTCACAGTGCAGATCAGTTCACTGGTGCAGTTACAAAAGAAACATACAAAGGTCTAATTGATTCATTTGTTTCACTTATTAAAGATGGAACAGGTTTTCCGATTGGACACAAAAACATCTCATTCCAAGGAGATGGACTTGAATTATTAAATAACTTAATTAACCCTAAAAGAGATGTCAATGCAGCTATTATGTACAATGGTGATGCTATTGATGCATACTATGGAGAAGATAACTTCCCAGGTACAGTCGAAGATGGCGAAATTAGAGTTATTAAACCTAAAGAAAACATTTTATTAGTCGATGGACTTATCTTATCTAAAGTTAACACAGAAGAATCAAACAAACTCTACTTAGAAACAATTAGAGATGGATTCTTAGATAACTTGCCAGAATTAGCAGAACAATTCGACCACATCGACAAAAAATATACAAATCAAGAATTCGGTCTTAAAAAACAATTATTCATTGAGCACGCTGTTGCACAAAGATGAAAAGTACTTCAAACAGGTACAGAAGATTCACCAAGTGCATTTAAGGAATTAGCTACTGATAAATTCGTTGAGCTAGGTCTCATAGACGAAAACGAAAATCAAGACAAATTAAATAACGTAATTATCAAATACGCTGACTTACTTGATTTATCACTTCCTGCTAACAAAGAATACTTAGATAAGTATCTTGAATTAAATGCAGAACACAACAAATTCTTAAATCACGAACGTGAAGAAGATGTTGATCTAGACGATAGAATTAACATCTATCCTTACAGACTTAAAGATTACTTTAGCAAAACAGAAAACTTAAACAACTTCTTTACACAAGTTGCGACTGATATTAAGAACTTTACATATCCAGAAGCAGATGAAGAAGCTTCAGCGCTTTCATTGCCTGAAAATGCAGATTATGAAATTAAAGTCTTATTTGCATTAGTTTTTGAAAATGAAAAAACATTTAAAGAACAAAAAGAAGAAAATGCAGAAATTACAATTGAAAAATTAGCAGACTTTATTAAGTATTACATTGCAAAAGTAATTTCATACCTCGATTTAAGTAATGAAGATGTTATTGGTGCATACAAAAACTTAACAAACTTCAATTACATTAACTATGTTCCTTCACAAGCAGTTGATTATGAATTAGTGCTTAGAAACTACTTCGCTTCAGCTGAAGATGGAATAGATGCTAACGTAATTGATATTTATGAAATCAATAATAGTTCAACAATTCACAAAACACTTCAACCAATTGATGATGAACTTTCATCAAGCACAAGCACATATTACAATGAAAAAACTAAAGGGTAGTCAGCAATGACTGCTCTTTTTTTACAGCTTGTAGACTATTGTAAAAGAAAAAAAGCAACCAAATTTGATTGCTTAATTTTCTAATTAAAATACATATAAATTATCATACTTTTTAACATTGAATCTAGGTTTTAAGAATTGTTTTGAAGACTTACCGAATGATAAGAATTTCTTACCTTTTCCAAAGTTAAAAATAATTTTATCTTGAAGAATAAAGATACCGGCACATGCATATAAGTAAAGCGTTCCTATTGCAATTAATGTAAACACATTAAATGGTCATTTCATTAATGGCCCAATTAAACTTGAGAATGGATTATATTTGTCTTTTCCTACGTAAATGTAATTGCTCTTTCAAGCACTTGGTGCTAAGTCATCAAGTGTTCAGTTTAAGAAGAAGCAAGCTACAACAAGTAATCCGAATAATGCAAGTGTTCTTAAGATATCTTTGTTTCTCATTGAATATGGATACACGATAGAAACAATAAATGTAGAAAGCAACATAAATACGTGAAGTGCCATTAAGTCATAGAATATGTAGTTATCATAGTAAATATGGAACTCGTATTCTTTACCTTTTTCATAGAATTTACCAAATGCTGTAAATGTTTCATCAGGTGTGTAAGTTATCTTAACATCAGGTAATATAAGCGCAATAGTTGCACCAAGGAAACTAAGTGAAATTAAATATTTCATTCATTGTGGTTTGTTTAACAAAAGCACAATACCAATTGAAATTCCTAAAATTCTACACATATGGAGTGGTATAGTTTCTCATTTACCTGGATATTGTGTCACTCCAAATACAATAGCTCTAGCAGCGATAAATGTAAGCGTTAGTGCTCCTGCAGTTCTAATTAATATTTCTTGAGTTTTTGCAGAAACATTTTTACGCTTAATTGCTTCGTGTATTTGTCTTTTGAAGATTCAAATAACAAAAATAATCAACATAGCAATAACTCAAGATAATCTAAGACCTAAATTAGTTTGAGCTAGCATTGTCTCTGATATTTGACCTCCACCGGTTCAAGATCAGAAACCAGGTTTTAAGAAAAAATATTTTTCTTCAAAGTTCATAATGCTCCTTTAAAGGTTTATAAAATATCTATTAATTATAATTGTTTATATATAAAAGTGAAATTTTATTATTAAGTTATTTAATTTATTAAATAAACTAAATTACCTTGTTCCTAGGTGAAAAAAAGAAAACTCAAACTACATAAAGTAATTTGAGTTAGATGTATAAATGAAACAATAATTATTTACCGTTCATTTTTTCAAGTCTTTTGTTGAATCTGTCGATTCTACCTGTCGCTTTAACTTGTGCTCTTGACCCTGTGTAAACTGGGTGGCATCCTGAACATACGTCTACTGTAAAGTTTGGTTTAACTGATTTGAATTGGAACACTTTGTGGCAAGTTGAACAAGTAACGTTTACTTCGTGGTATGGTAAGTGAATATCTTTTTTCATAAATAAAACTCCTAATATTCCTAATTACTATTTTGAGTAGAACTCAACGATTAAAGCATCCTTGATTTCTGGGTGAATTTCGTTACGTTCTGGTAAACGGTCTAATTTAACTGAAAAGTCTTTTCTTGTCATTCAAGCTGAAGCAGCTTTTTGTTCCATAGCTTCAAGAATTTGTTTGTTGTCTCTTGATTTTTCTTTAAGAGTAATTTCTGAACCTAATGAGATTGACATAGAAGGGATGTTTGCTTTTTTACCATCAACAACAAAGTGTCCGTGGTTAACAAGTTGACGAGCTTGTCTTCTTGTTGTAGCAAATCCTGCTCTATAAACTAAGTTGTCTAAACGAACTTCTAATAATTGAAGTAAGTTTGTCCCTGTAATCCCTTTAGCTTTAACAGCTTTTTCAAAAACTCTTCTTAATTGTTTTTCATTTAAACCAAATAAGTGTTTAACTTTTTGTTTTTCATATAAGTGTAATCCGTATTCAGATAATTTAACACGTTTGTTTCCGTGTTGTCCTGGAGCATAAGTTCTCTTTTTACCTTTAGCGAATTCTTTACCTGATTCTAAGATAGAAAATCCTAAACGACGTGACTTTTTAAATACAGGTCCTGTGTATCTTGACATAGTATTTTTACCTCTTTCTGCATAACTTAGAGGGTTTATTTCTAACTAGTTAAATTTAACTTAATGCTTTGGATTAAATCAGCTAATCTACTTGCAATGTTATAGTCATGTTAAATTTATTTAAAAGTCATAATAAACTGCTGTTTTATGCTTATTTATTCTATCATTATTTTGTGAATAAGTAATTATTATTTAGCTCTATATAACCTATTTAAAAAGATTTTTTATTAAACTAGGACACGAAAATTGGACAAAAGTTTAATTTGTCACAACACCTCAAGAT
>NZ_JAYFFC010000005.1:0-57498 GCF_034863245.1 Mycoplasma sp. 2248 | reverse complement strand
ATACTTTTGTAGGTATTCTTTATTTTCTTCAAAAACTGCAGGTTCATTTTTTGATAAGTAGTATGTCCCTAGTTTTTTAAGTAAAACAATATTTGAAATTGCTTGAACACCGAATTGGTTAGCTTTTTCTCCAAAAATAGTGAATAATTTTTGTCTTTCTTCTTCCATTTCACTGTATTCAATTTTAATTCCTAACTTCTTGTTGAATAGCATAGTTCAGAAGTAGTTCATAATTGTAGATTTAACAACTTCTCTTTTATCTCCTGCGAAGTCTTCTTTAAATCTAAATTCTTTCATATCGTTTTCAATTAATTCATTATCAATTTCAAGTAATTGATTAAATTCTTTTAATAATTGACCTAAAATGTTTTCACCATAAGCAAAAACAGAATCATTAACAATTTGTTCTAAAATTGTTTTTTCAACATATTTTCTAACATCATCCATATTTTTAATTTGGTCAATATTTAACAAGTGAACATTTTCTGCAGTAATTGGCATTTCTTTAATTTCAACAATTTGAATAGGTTTAACTAAAAAGTCTCTTCCAGCATAATTTACAGTAACAACTTCCCCTAGTTTCACACCAATTAATTGTTTTTCAAATTGATGTTCACTTTCAGGATTTGCAATAATTTGATATTTTTCAAATTTAGCTTCTTGCATATCTGCAGGTTTAGTTTCGATGATTACATTATCATTAGTTTCAACTACATCTCTATCAACATTAAGTTTAAATTTGTAACCTGAAATAAATAAGTTATAAAACTCATCAATTTTTGCATTATAGTCATTTGATAATAACTTAAATGGTTCAGGTTTAATATCTAAATTATATTTTTCAAGGTTATCTTCATAGAAAACTTTTAATTTAAATGAAAAATCTTCAATTGTGAATTTAACATCTTGTGGAACTGGTAAAAATGCAATTTTATCTGCATCTTTAAGATTTATTTCTTCCATTAATTTTTGTTTAATTGAATCCATATAAGCATTTGATGCTGATGTTAAAATAAGTTTTTGATCAATTTTCTGACCTTCTCTTTTATTTGATTCTAAGTAACTTAAAACATTATTTTGTACAGTTAATCATTCTTTTTTATCAACTGTGAATTCTCTAATTTCGAACTTCATAATTTCTCCTCAATCTATTAATATTTTAATTATATACAAATATAAAAATAATATGTCTGAAAATTTAGCAAATAACTTACTAATTTGCTTATTTTGTTTAAAACTTTATATAAGCTGTATAATTTAAAAATATGAAAATACCTGCTACAAAAAATGAAATAAAAGACTACATTATTGAACTTACAAATGAGTTAAATAAACTCAATCACGCTTACTACAATCTAGATAAACCACTTGTTAATGACTTTGTTTATGATAGTAAATTAAGAGAACTTGAGGAGCTTGAAATTAAGTATCCTGAGTTTATTCAAGAAGATTCTCCCACAACTAAAATTGGTGGTGTTCCAAGCTTAAACTTCTCTAAATATACCCATCAAAAGCCAATGCTTTCACTTGCTAAAGCATATTCACAAGAAGAAGTTAATGATTTTATTAAAAATACTACATCACCTATAAATTCATCACAAATTAACTTCAATCTTGAACCTAAAATTGATGGTCTATCGATCTCATTAATTTACAAAGATGGTAAATTAGCAAATGCAGTAACTCGTGGAGATGGTAAAGTTGGTGAGGATGTTACTAAAAATGCTCTAATCATCAAAAGCATCCCTAAAACAATTAATTATCTAAAACCAATTGAAATAAGAGGGGAAATTTATATTAACAAATCTAAATTCCTTGAAATTAATCAACAATTAAAAGAAGAATTCGAAGAGAAGAAACTTGAATTTATTAATAAAACTTGACCAGCTTATTTAGCTAAATTAGCTGATTACAATAATGGTAAAATCAAAAAAGCACTTCCAAAGGAACCAAAAGAACCTACAGAAGATTATTTTGCTAATACTAGAAATATGGCAGCAGGTACTTTAAGACAGAAAAATGGTAAATTAATCATTCAGAGAGATCTTCAAATCATTATGTATGATATTGTAGATCCATTAGAACACGAACTAAAAGAACAATCACAGATTGTTGATTTCTTAAAATCATTAAACTTACCTACACATCAATATCACTATGTAGAAAAAGATTTTCAATCAATAATCAAAAGAATTAATGAGTTTGAATTAGTTAAAGATTCATTTGAATATGACTGTGATGGTTTTGTCATTAAACTAAATCAACTTGAATATTGAGATTTATTAGGTAAAACTGCTAAATTCCCTAGATATGCAATTGCATATAAATACAAAACCGAAGAAGCATATCCGATTATTAAAAAAATAGTAGCCACAGTTGGTAGAACCGGAAAAATAACTTATGTAGCAAGTTTTGACCCCGTTGAGTTAGTTCAAACAACAGTTTCAAACGCAACACTTCACAACTATGATTTTATTTCTAATATGAACATAAACATAGGTGACCAAGTTGTTTTAATCAAATCTGGTGAAATTATTCCTAAAATTATTGAGTTAAAAACTAAATATACAAATTCAATTTTCCCTAAGGTCCTAAATTGTCCTTCTTGTAATTCAGTTTTAGTTGAATACCCAGGAATTGTTGATCAATTTTGTGAAAATCCAAACTGTTATGAAAAACTAACTAGAAACTTATCATTCTTTGTTTCTAGAGATGCACTTAACATTGTCTCACTAAGTGAAAAGACACTTAACTTCTTCTTTGATAAAGGTTGAATTACAGACCAATATTCAATTTTCAATCTAAAGGATAAAGCTGATGAAATTCTTGAATTCTTCAAAGAAAATTCATCAAATCCTGAAGTTAAAATCAAGATTGCTGACAAAAGATTAAACAACATTTTAGTTTCTATTGAAGAAGCAAAAAATGTTGAATTACATAAAGCATTATTTGCTTTAGGAATCAAAAACATAGGTCTAGTAGTTGCAAAAATGATTTCAGAAAAATTAACAAAACTTTCAGACCTATTCGAAATTAACTTTGATGAATACCTTTTAATTAATTCAATTGGACCTGAAATAGTTCAATCACTTAAAGATTTTGTCGCAGATAATAAAAATAAAGAATTGATACAAAAATTAGACAGTGTGTTAATTTACAAATCATCAAATAATGAACCTAAATCAGATAAACTTAAAAATCAAACTTTTGTAATTACTGGTACACATTCAATTTCTAGAGATGAACTTTCAAAAATCATTGAGCAAAATGGAGGAACTGTTTCATCTTCAATTTCAAGTAAAACAAATTACTTAGTTGCTGGAGAAAATGTTGGAGCGACTAAATTTGATAAAGCGAACAAATTAAATGTTCCAATTATAAGTGAACAAGACTTATACGAAATGATTAAATAGCACTTGTTGCTATTTTTTTATACAAAAAAACCAGTCATTATAACTGGTTTCATATGTAATAAGGTATTGTGATTAAATTATTTGTTCTTTTTGATTTCTTTAAGACGAGCACTTTTTCCACTAAGATTTCTCATGTAGTAAAGTCTTTTTCTTCTAACTTTGTTTGAACGAACTACTTCGATGTGTGCGATTAAAGGTGAGTTAACTGGAAATGTTCTTTCAACACCAATTCCGTAAGAAATTTTTCTAACTGTGAACATTTCTCTTGTGCCTGATTCTTTTTTACTGATTACTAAACCTTCAAAAATTTGAATACGTTCTTTTTCACCTTCACGGATACGTACGTGAACTTTAACATTGTCTCCTGTTTTGAATTCAGGTAAGTCTGTACGTAATTGTGGGTGTTCTACTAACTCTAATAATCTATTTCTCATTTTTAATTATCCTTTCATAAAGGTCAGGTCTATTCTTTTTAGTTTTTTCTAAACTAGCCTGCTCTTTTCATTCTTTAATTTTCTTATGGTCTCCATTAAGCAATACTTCAGGTACTAAGTAACCTTTGTATTCTCTTGGTCTTGTATATTGTGGATGTTCTAATAAACCTCTACCTTGGAAAGATTCATTTTGATGTGATTCATCTCTAATGGCTCCTGGAAGTAATCTGATAATACTGTCAGCCATTACCATTGATGGTAACTCTCCTCCTGTAAGTACATAATCACCTATTGATAATTCAATATCAACAAAATTAAGTACTCTTTCATCAAACCCTTCATACCTTCCGGCGATGAAAGTGATTTGATCCTTTTTAGATAACTCCTCTGCTATTTCTTGAGTGAATTGTTTACCTTGTGGAGAAACTAAAATTCTATATCCACCGTTATTTTCTAAACTTTCTAAAGCTAAGTCAATTGGTTCTACTTGTAAAAGTAGCCCATGACCACCACCATAAATCTCATCGTCAACTTTTCTATGTTTATCTTTAGAAAAGTCTCTGAAATCAACCACATTAAATTCCACTAGTCCTTTTTCTTTAACTAAGTTAACAATACTTTCATTAACAAAAGGTTCATAGTATCTAGGGAATAAAGTAAGAAAATTAATTTTCATTATTTTTTAAGTTCTGAAGTTAATTTGTGAGCTCTAAATAAGTTAGCAACAGTAATTGTAGGTTGTGCACCTTGTTTTAATCATTTAGCAGTTAATTCTTTGTTTAAAACAAATTCTTTAGAAGATGGATTGTAGTGCCCTAAAGCTTCGATAAATTTACCATCACGTGGTGATCTTGCGTCAGCCACAACAATTTTGTATACTGGTCTGAACTTGTCACCCATTCTTTTTAATCTAATTTTAACCATTTTTACCTCCTTAATTAAGTGTAAAGCGCTAGTGCTTTACAGCTGTATAAATTTAGATATATTATAATATAAAAAAATAAATCACACGCATTTTTTTACGTGTGATTTATAGACCTAAAAATTAAATAATTCTTGTTGCAATGTACCCAAATGGTAAGTAATTTGGATACACAATATTTACAATTAAGAATGATAATATAGCTAATATAACTAATAAAGAAATTAAATCGATTCAAGATTGTTTAATTTTTCTATATTTAGTTCTCTTAGCATATGGATCATATCCTCTTGTTTCCATTGAGTTAGCTAAATCTTCAGCTTTTGAGAATGATGAAACGAATAAAGGAATAATCAATGTAGTAAATGCATCAATTTTTTCCTTAATATTACCGTGCTTGAAGTCTACCCCACGTGATGATTGCGCTTTAATAATTCTATTTGATTCATCAATTAATGTTGGTATGAATCTAAGTGCGATTGAAACAATCATCGCAATAACGTGTGTAGGTACAAAAATGAATTTAAGTGGATATAAAAGATCTTCAATTGCTTTTGTTAATAATATTGGTCTTGTTGTGTTCGTTAATAATGTAGTAATTAAAATCATTGTGTAAATTCTTAAAAACAAACTCAATGTTTTATTGATATTATCTAATGAAACACCATATTGAACTTTTTGCATAAGAGCATCTGAATGTTCACCTTTAAAAACAGATAATGCACCATTTGTGTCTATTATTGTGTTATAAAAAGTTTTGCTTGCTGAAGTGTTAAAACTTCAGAAACCATTCGTCCAGTAAGCTTGAGCTAACCTATTTACATCTTGATGATCTTTTAAATATGATTTGCTCAACATATTAGCAACATCATTATGTACCGTTTCGTTCGTTATAGTGTACAAGTTGACTGCAAAAATTACAACAGACACAAAGATAGGTAGCTTAAGCATTTTAAGTAATGGTCTTACTCTTTTATTTGTGTAAATATAGATAATAATAAGAGGTAAAAGTAAGATAACCATATCAATGAAATATCTAACCATAAACACCATTACAATATAAACAATAACCATAAGTAACTTAAATCTAGGATCTAATTTATATAAAAATCCATCACCTGGAATGTAACGTCCAAATACACTTTTCATTACACTCCCTTCTTACTTTCCATATGTTTATTAATATAGAAAGCCAATTGTTCTTCTGATGTTACTTTTGGTATATCTACACCTCTTTTTCTTAATTTATTAGCAAACTCTAATAAATGTGGTGGTTGAAGATTGTTTTCCTTTAAAAACTCAACATCATTTAAAACATCATAAGGTTCACCATCATTAACAATTTGTCCATTTTTCATAAGCAAAATACGTTTTGAGTATTTTAAAATGTTATCTAAATCATGAGTTACATTGATGATAGTTTTTCCTGATTTATGCAAATTATTAAGAATTTCTAAAATTTCATCAACACCTTGAGGATCAAGTCCAGCTGTAGGTTCATCAACAACTAAGAAATCAGGTTCCATTGCTAGAATTCCAGCAAGAGCAACTCTTCTTTTTTGTCCACCACTGAGTTCAAAAGGACTTCTTTCTAAATATTCTTCACCTAATCCGACAAGTTTTAAACATTCTCTAGCTTTTTCATAAGCTTTAATTTTTGGAACACCATAAGCCATCGGACCAAATGCAATATCCTCAATTATTGTTCCTTTAAATAACTGATATTCTGCAAATTGAAAAGCTATAGCAACTCTTTGTCTAATTTTTTTAGGCATAGATCTTAATGATTTGATTTTGTTTTTGTAGGTTTGTTGAGTCACAAAATCTTCAACATATTTAAGTTCATTAATTTTCTTTAATGTCTCAGAGTTAGCATCAAATTCATTTTTAAACAATTCAACTTCCTTACTAAATGAAAATTTAAACTTGTTTTTAAGTTTTGATTTTCTTTCAGTTTGATGCTGACTGTATTCTTCACTAAATTTGTTGTAAGCTATCTTGTATTCTTTTTTATAGATTTTTTCTAACTCTTTAATTCGCTTATCATTAACTTTAATTTCTTTTTTAATTTGAGCACTTTTTTCTTTAAGTTCTGCTTTATATTTAGGATCATTTTTATCAGAATATTTTTTGTCTAATGAAACTAATAGTTTTGATAGTTCATAGCCATATGTTCTTCTAATATTATCCTTATAAACTCATTCGATTACTCCATTTGTAGGTTCTAGTAATCTATTTAAATGTTCGATTAATGTAGTCTTTCCTGAACCAGTAGCACCAATAATACCAACATATTCACCTTGTTTAATTGTTGCAGATACATCTTTTAATGCAGTAAATTCTCAAGGTGTCTTTACACTAAATGTATGAGTTAATTTTTTTACTTTTATTTGCATATTTCTTCTATTAACTCACTTTCATTGTATGTTGGTTCAATTCCATTAATCATTGTGCTCATTCTGTAAATAAATGGAGATTCAATTTTCGCTATTTCAATAATTTCTTGGTTCTTTAATATTTCTTTTGGTGAGCCAGCTGCAACTAATTTTCCTTTAGCAAAAACTAAACATTTATCAGCTAAAATTGCTTCATCCATATCGTGTGTAATTGAGATTAAGGTTTTATCTTTTTGTTCTTTAATTTCCTTGATTATTTGAATAACACTTGATTTACCTTTTGGATCAAGCATTGATGTAACCTCATCGAAAATAATAACATCAGGATTTAAAGCTAAAATTGCAGCAATAGCAACCCTTTGTTTTTGCCCTCCACTTAAGCTTTCAGGTTCTCTTTCAAGTAAGTTTTCCATATCAACTTTTGCCGCATATTTTTTAACTAACTTATGCATTTCTTCATGTGGAATGTTTCTATTTTCTAATCCAAATGCAATATCATCTTCGACACTAGAACCTACAAACTGGTTATCTGGATTTTGAAAAATAATCCCAATTTTCTTTCTAATCTTAAGTAAGTTCTCTTTTGAATATTCAATTCCATCAATGCTAATTGAACCGCTTTGAGGTTTAAGCAAAGTTACAAGTACTTTTGACAAAGTACTTTTACCTGAACCATTGTGTCCTAATATAGCAACATACTCACCTTTTTCAATAGAAAAAGAAACATTTTTCAATGCTGGTTGAGTATCTGTTTCTCTATATCTGAATGTAATGTTATCTACCTTAATCATAAATATAATTTTAATAAAAAAGCAATATTTTGATAGCTTTCTTATGGAAAATTATTATTTTTAAATAAATTTAATTTATTTAACTAATTTTCCACTTTTGAAGCTATAAAATATTGTGCTTTATCTTTAAATCCTAACTTTTTGTATAAGTTACCAATCTTTTCTTCTGTGTAATATAAAAGTGGTTTAAGGTTATTGTTTAATATATCCTTACATAGCAGTGAAACTAAATGCGAAGCTAAACCTAGACCTCTAAATTCCGGATTTGTTGCTACTCCTCAAATTACTGCGTTTTTAGAATTTGTATAAACAACACAAGCGTGAGAAATTACTTTTTTATCTTTTAAAGCTATATAACCATAGTTTAAGTTATTTTCTAGAACATATTTTTTATAAGAATCAACTCAATGATTTCTTGAGCTTGGATAAAAATTTTCTTCTTCGAGGAATTTTTTTGATTTCATCAAAATCAAATAAATCAACTCTTTTAATTAATATCTTTTTATCTAATGCTTCTTCTTTTGCTTCAATAAAAACAAAATCATCTTTATCTAATGCAGCAATAGTTTGATTGTAAATTTCATAATTATTAAGATTACTAATCTGATGAACCAAATTCAAGCAAGCATTGCCATAAGTTATTACAGTTGGTGAAAAATCTGAAAGCAAATTAATAATTTTCTCCACATTTTCTTTTTTGTAGTTTACATTAGATATAAATGCAGAATATGCATCATTTCTAAAAGTGTTAATTACCAATCCATTTTCGAAATAGGTAATGGAACAGCTATTTTCTAATTTATTTTCTAGTAAGTTGTTTTCATATAGAAAAATATAGTAATTATTTACAAATCATTCTTCCTTTAATAAGTCTAAAGTCATAAAACTCCTCAGTTGACAAATTTCAGTTAATTATATCACTATGAATTTTACTTTTATAACTTGTAGAGTATAGAAAAAGGTACAATTATCTGCTCAGAAAATTCTGTCTCACTTAAATCAATGTATTCAAAATTGATTCCTAATTTGTTTTGATAATACTTAATTACATTATTTGTAACTTTACTTAAGCTAGAGTTTTCTTTAAACGAAAGATTACTATTTAAAAACAAAACTTTCTTCATGTTTTCCTTTTTATTTTGTAAAAAGTTAATTTTTTACTTAAAATCTAACTTTTTCATAAAATTTTTTGTTAAGAAATAAAAAAATCTATCCCTTAAGGGATAGAAAATTATCTAATTAAGCAACATATTTTTCAGGATGTTTTTGTTTCATTAATTCAATGAATTCTTTTTTATCAATTGAACCATATTTGTTCATTAAATCAACACATTCTTCATATTCAGCAATAGCTCATTCAACATCTTCGAATCCATCAACTGATGTAATTCCTGGACGTTTTCAGTTTTTGTATGTACTAAAGAATGTTTTAACTGTATCTAAAAATGGTCTTGGTAAGTCTGATAATGAGTTAATGTGATCTAATCTGTAATCATCAGCGTGAACTGCAATTAATTTTGTATCAGTTTCACCGTCATCAATCATTTTCATAGCACCAATAATTCTTGCATTTAATAATGAACCTGGAATGAATTGTTCTGATGAATATAATAATACATCAAGTTCGTCTCCATCTCAGTCTAATGCTTCAGGAATGAAACCATAGTTGCAAGGGTAAACAAAATCTTCACGTAAGATTCTATCTACTTCAATTTGTCCTGTTTTTCTGTTGTATTCATACTTGATTCTTGAGTTTTTTTGAATTTCAATTTTAATTTGCACTTCTTTTTTCATAGTCATATTATAAAACAAAAATATTTCACTTTCTACTTTGCTTTTTTTTTTTTTTTAGAATAAGGATATAGATAAAAACGAAGGGATATATATGGAAAACAAAAAATATTATACGAAACCAATATTCTGATTATCATTAATTTGAATAATTATTATTTCTGTAGGAATTCTACACATAATATGATCAGTTGTTGTGGTACAACTACAAATTTACTATTATTCTTCAGGATCATTTGCTCGAATATATATACTTGCAATAGGAACAAATATAAATATCTGAATCATAGCAACGATTACATTTATTCTTCACATAATATTAATGTTTTTACAAATCATTGCTATTGTTAGACTTCTTCGCAGAAAAAGCGAAGATGATATTGCAATAGCAGTATTATATATTTTAGTCTGTGTATTTGGCCCAATCTTTAGTTTTGTAGGCTCAATATTAGCTAAAAAATCTGAAAAAAATATGAAATAGATTAATTTTCTAGCACTTTAGTTTTCTGAGTGCTTTTTTATTAAAAAAACTAGGTTATCCTAGTCAATTTATCTATATTTTCGATGCTTTTCGTATGATGCTACAACTGGTTTGTATTTAGTTCTATGTATTTTAGTTGGACCAAACACATTTAAAGCATCTAAATGTTTTTTAGTCCCATAACCTTTGTTATTATCAAAATCATATTCAGGGTATATTTTTGAATATTCTTTAAGCATTCTATCTCTTGTAACCTTGGCTAAAATGCTAGCAGCAGCAACTGAAAGTGAAATTGAATCACCTTTAACTAAATTAATTTGTTCATAGTTTTCTAAATTTAATTTTTCATAATCTGTAATTATCAAATCAGGTTTGTTTTTAAATTTTTTAACAATAGATTCCATACCTAAAATTGATTCTCTTTTAGGATTTGAATTATTGATTTGTTCAAGAGTTCTAACTTCAATAACATATTCAACACAATCGTTGACTATTTCTTCATAAAGTTCTTCTCTTTGTTTTTCAGTTAACTGTTTAGAATCTTTAATTTTGCTATTTGAGTATCCTTTAGGAAAAATCACGCCAGCAACTACTAACTCACCAGCTAAACAACCTCTTCCTACTTCATCTAAACCAATAATGACATCGTATTTGTCTCAATAATTCTTTTCAAAATCTAACATAAGTAAATTATAAAGTTAAATATAATTAATATAATGATTTTATTCCAAACAAGGAGATATTATGGGTTCATTAGTTACAGCACATTGTGATATGTGCAATAAAGATTATAGATATGCTTTTGGAACAATTGCTGATGTTGTTCCATTTGATATTGTTCTTAAATTAATGGTTAAAGAGCAAAAATATTTATTAGACTTTGAAGTGTATAAAGAAGTGTTGAGAAAAGAGTTAGCTGAAGATCCACAATTTAAAACTTTATCTTATGAACAACAAGATAAAGTTTTAGAAACTTCATTTAAACAGGTTGATGAATTCTTCCCTCAAGAAGAAAAAGATATGATTAAAAACAACATACTTTGAGGTGGTTCAGTAGAAATTTACCCAATTGTTGATTTAAGAATTCCTGAAGAACAAAGAGAAGTATTTAATGTACCTTTAGTTCATTTAGAATTTCTAAGACCTGAAGGAACTGTTAAATATGACCGTAAATATAATGAGAATGTTTTATATGTTCAATTCACACCAGATCAAAAACTGTTAACATGTCCAAAACACGTGACAATTTCAGCTAGAAAAGTAAAAGAAGATAGAATCTAAAGCAACCATTTTACAAAAGAATTTTATTTTCAAATCACTGCCTATTTCGGTAGTTTTTTTGTTTTTTTAGACAATAAAACTCAAATGAAACAATTTCTATAGCACTATAAAAAACAAGTGTGTTACTATCGATATTTTATTAATTATGTTTCTAATATTACCCCACTAATATTTTTAATATTAGTGGTATACTTTAAACATATTTATTAATGGAGTAAAAGATATGACAAAATACACAGAACAAGAACAAATAAGACGTAATAAATTAAACTTTTACAAAGAAAATAATATTGAAGCTTTCTCGAAAGCAGATGGATTAAAAGAAAGATCATATTCAGATGAATTAAATTCTAAATATGAAAATGTATCTAAAGAAGAATTAGAACAAAATCCAGTTTCCGTTGCTATTGCAGGTAGAATTTTAACAATGCGTGGACCTTTCATTTTGATCAAAGACTACCACGGAAAAATTCAAGCTTACTTCAACAAAAAAGAACATGATGAATCTGTTAATGCATTAGTATCATCTTTAGACTTAGGAGATATTATTTATGTTGAAGGTAATGTTATGAAAACTCACACAGGTGCAGTTACTGTTAAAGTTCAAAATATTAAACTTTTAACAAAGGCTCTTAAACCACTTCCTGATAAATACCATGGATTAGCTGATGTTGAAGAAAGATACAGACATAGATATGTTGATTTAATTGTTAATGATGAATCAATGCAAGTGTTCTGAAATAGAACAAAAATCATTAGTGAAATTAGAAGATACTTTGATGAAAGAGAATATATGGAAGTTGAAACTCCATTCTTACACGATTATTTATCAGGTGCTTCTGCTCGTCCATTTAAAACACATCACAATGCATTAGATCAAGAATTTGTTCTTAGAATTGCTACTGAAATTCCTCTTAAAAAACTTTTAGTTGGTGGAGTTGATAGAGTTTATGAAATTGGTCGTATTTTCAGAAACGAAGGAATCGACACAACTCATAACCCTGAATTCACTTCAATTGAATTCTATGAAGCTTACTCAAACCTTGAAGGAATGATGCAACGTACAGAAGAACTTATTAAAAGAGTTGCAGCTAAATTAGGTAAATCAACAGTTATTAACAAAGGTGTTGAAATTGATTTATCAAAACCATTTAACAGAGTTGATATGGTTGAAGCTGTTTCTAAAGCTACAGGTAAAGATTTTAGAAACATTTCATTTGATGAAGCTGTTGAGGTTGCTAAATCATATGGTATTAAAATTCAAAAATTCCATCAATTAGGGCACATTATTAATGAACTTTTTGAAGAACTTATTGAAAAAACATTAATACAACCAACTTTTGTATATGGACATCCATTAGAAATTTCTCCTCTTACTGCTAAAGGTCAAGACCCAAGATTCGTTGAAAGAGCTGAGTTGTTCATTAACACAAAAGAATATGCAAATATGTACACTGAGTTATCAGATCCAATTGACCAATTAGAACGTTTTGAAGACCAATTAAAAGAAAAGAACAATGGAAATGATGAAGCTAGTGACATTGATTGAGATTTCGTTGAAGCGTTAGAATACGGAATGCCTCCTACAGGTGGATGTGGAATTGGAATCGATAGATTAACAATGTTATTAACTGAAAAAGATTCAATTCGTGATGTTCTTTTATTCCCTACAATGAAACGTAAATAGTATTTAAATTACAGACTTTTAAAGTCTGTTTTTATTATACTTTTTGTATTCCAATTGTACTTATTGCACAGTCTCCAAGGTATAAAAAAATACTCACCACTATTTTGTGGTAAGTATTATTCAACATAATTAATTATTCTTTTCAATCAATATCTTTTGGATGTTTTGTAGTTTTATTAACTGTGATGTTAGCAACTTTTCCGTTCTTGATTGTGAAAACTTTATCAGCAATTGGTGCTATA
Source organism: Mycoplasma sp. 2248 (assembly GCF_034863245.1). NCBI lineage: Bacteria > Bacillati > Mycoplasmatota > Mollicutes > Mycoplasmatales > Mycoplasmataceae > Mycoplasma > Mycoplasma sp. 2248. The sequence goes on along the minus strand of NZ_JAYFFC010000005.1, from coordinate 44,060 downwards.
AGAGGGTTGTGAGTAACCATAACTATAGTAACACCATATTTTTTATTAATGTCATATAAGTAATTTAAAACAATCTTAGAAGTAGCATCATCAAGTGCTCCTGTAGGTTCATCAGCGAAAATGATTTCAGCATTTTTAGCCAATGCACGTAGGATTGAAATACGTTGTTGTTGTCCCCCAGACATTTGTGATGGATATTTGTTTTTAACATCTTCTAGTTCAAATTCTTCAAATAACTTATCAATGTTTAATCTTTTGCTTTTATCTTTTTGTAAGTAAGCACCAGTTTCAACATTGTCATAACCATTTAGATTTTGTAATAAGTTGTAATTTTGGAAGATAAAGCTAACGTGTTTTCTTCTAAATAAAGTAAGTTTGAAATCTGAGTAGTAAGGTAAGTTTTGATTACATACAATAACTTGTCCTCTACTTGGTCTATCAAGTCCACTTATAAGGTTAAGTAATGTACTTTTTCCACCTCCAGACTTACCAAAGATCATAACAAATTCACCTTTGTTAATTGTTAATGAAACATTCTTTAAAACTCTAGTAGCTGTAGTCCCTGACAAGTAAAACTTACTTACGTTTTTAACTTCTATGACTGCGTTACCTGTGTTTTTAAGTTTTTCATTACCATCTTTAGATCTCTTTTTGTTTGAAGCTTTTCTAATAACTCTAGCAATTGATCTGTCTAATACAACTTTGTTGCTTCCACCATCAGCATCAAGAATGTCAAATACATTTTTCTTTGTAATTTTGACATCTGATGTTTTTTTAGTTAAAACAACAACTTCTTGAGTATCTTTATTTGTATCATTGTTTACATTTACGTTTTTATTTTCCATTATTTACCTTTCAATAAATCAATTGGTTTAACTTTGTTAATTCCGATTCAAGATAATATTGATGTTACTAAGAATACTCCTAGAATAACTAATACTGTCACTAATATGTTTAGAGGTGAAATAACAATAGGAATTGCAATAGATGCAGCTGATGTTAAGAAACCACTAAAGATTGATATAAATCCAAATGCTAATGAGATAGCTATTAAGATAGATATAAGAATAAATGGTAAGTAAATTCCATAGAAAATCTTAATTTTTTCTTTTTCATTATATCCAAGTATTGATCAGATAGCTATATTCTTCTCATTTTCTCCAATAAGAATTGTTGAAATGATTACTAATATAACTATAGAAATTATGAATGCTAAGATTGTTACAATAGTTACAATTTTTTGAACTGTTTGCGCAATAGACATCGTGTAACCCACTTCAATAACTTTAGAATCTAAAGTATTAGCCATAGGGATATATAAGTCGTTATTGAATATATTAGCAAACTTCTTAATGTGTTGTTCTGCATTAGCTCTTGCTAATAAGTAGTTATCTTTAATGTTTTCAGTTTCTTTATATTCAGGATTTATAAATTTAGCAATTTGTAAGTCTGAATATCCTAAAGTACTCATTACTCCATCAATTGTTGAGTTATCTACTGTTTGTCTTGATCCAAATAATGCATCAAACATATCTTCAAGATATTTAGTTGTTAAAGTAGATGTGTCAAATGATTGGATAGCAGGTCAGTAACCACTGTTTGAATATAATCCAGCTGATGATAATAATTGCATTGGTAATGGGTGTTTAGACATAATACCGTTAAACACTTCATATTTAGGGTTATGTTTAACTTTATCTAATCCTGTAAGTATATCAGCAGCTTTTTTAGGAATAATAAACTCATTATTAATATATGTTGGGTTTATACCTCTAACAATGAATTTGTAAGTTTGTCTCTCCGGTTCTTTATATTCGGGGTTAACTAATTTCTCATAATATTCATTTATCTTATCTTTGAATCTATTTACATTATTGTTTACAACAACTTCAAATTTTGATCCAACTAATAAGTTAAATGCTTTTGATGAAACTTCGTTAATGATAAGTGGAATAGGTTTATCGTTAACGTCAAATCCGTTTTGACTAAACTCGTCGTTAATTAATTTAAGTAAATCCTCTCCACTAGTAGATTTAATCTTAATTTGTTTTGAATCTTCTTGGTAACCATATAACTTAATAGTTTCGTTCTTGATTTTACCTTTCTTAATTTGATTTGCATCTACGTATGTGTAAAGCTCATCAAATTCAGGGTCAAAATATAAGCCACCAAATGAAACTAAGAAGTCACTTACAACTGATGCATTAGGATTCCGTTTTAATAATTCACCATTTTCTTTATAGATTTGTTTGTATCCATTGATTAAGAATTCTCTATATTCATCTCTATAAGCTGATGTTGAAATTATTATTTCATCAAAATCAGTTTTATTTTTGTTAGCTTGAAGATAAACAAATTTACCTAATTCTGGGCTAGTTTCATTTTCTACATAACGGAAGAATCCTGAAACTGTTCCTGTTTGAACTAACTCAATCATTTTAGTCATATCAAGAATTTTTCTATCACCATCTTGTTTGTAATGTAAGTTTGGTTGTGTTCTTTCAAGTCTTCTACCAATTTCATTTCTTACTGATGTAATTCTTGATTTTTGTGAGTCAGGTAATGAATTGTAAACTTGATCTCAAGGATCAATTGAAACTGATGAATCAATCTTAATGTTAACTGAGAATTGTGAAATTACGTGTCCATCAAAATCTGTAGGATTTCCGTTTGGATATCTATATGATGTAGTTCCATCAGGGTTTTTGATTGCAAGTTTATTTACAGCTGTTGATATACCTGGTTTGAAGTAATCGCTTTGATATTGGTTAATTTCAGCAATATCTCCAACAGGTACATAAAGTGTGTTTTCTAAATCTTGTGCTGTGAACAGATTAATTCCACCACCTTCTATTGTAGGTGTTCTTAAGTCAAATTTGTAATTGTAACTTCTGTTTTTATATGTTTTTCTAATTGATGATTCAAATTCACCAAAGGTTGCTATTCCGAACAATGTAGTTATAGCAACTAAAATGATTGAAATACCAAATGATGCCAGTTTTCAGAAGCTGTGGAAGATTAACGAAGCACTAAATTTAGTTTTAATATTTCTCTTCTTGAATAAGTTTGCATATTTAGCATGGAAGTCACCTGTACTTACTTCTGTTATTCCACTCATTAAGTCAATTGATTTATATCTTAATGAACGAATTGAAACAACAATAATAAGTATAGACATAGCTGCAAGTGGTAATATGATGTTTATTCCAAATGAAACTATTGAGAAGTTTAGCGTCTGAATCGGTATAGCTCAATAATCACTTAATAACTTAACAGCTTCAGCATGTATTAAGAAACCGGTTAAGTATCCTGCGATACCTCCAATAATGATTGTAAAGAACGCGAACACAGTCATTGATAACGAGATTTCTAATGGTGTATAACCTTGAGAAACTAAAATACCAATAGCCTTGTTTTTGTTTGTAATGTATCTCTTAATAATGAAAATAATTGAGATAGCAACTAATGTAATTAAGATAGATAATAAGATTTTTGAAACGAAACCGATTACTTTAATGAAGTTTTTAACTGCAGTAATTCTAATTGCACGTTCAGGGTTAATTCCATCAATTTCATCATCTAGATAAACTCTAGGTAAATCATTTGAGTTATTTGTCGCTTTATTAACAACCTGAATTAATTCTTGTTTAAGGTCTTCATTTGTTAAGTTTGTTGAATTCTTAACAAGTAAGTATTCTTTAACAACATTTCCTCTGTAAGCTTGTGCAATTTTGTCAAACCCTTGTGAGTTAACATAAACAATAGCTTGGTTATTTGTATTAACTTGTAAGTTTGCTTCATCCACAACTGGATAAATATTGTCATATGTATAATCGTCACCGATAATGATAAATTCTGAACCATTTACATTAATTTTGTAATCCTCAGGAAGATTTTTGATTAATTCAACCATTCCGATTGGATTATTTGGCAATTCACCATCGTAAATTTTCTTGTTGTTTTTAGCTAATCATACATAGTTAACTTTTGCAATGTATGAACTTGTTTGGTCAAATTTAAGTGTGTTATCTAATTTGTTAACACCTGTAATTGTGTTTAAAACATCTTCAATAAGTTTAATAATGTTTACACCAAATGGTGAATAATTTTCAATGTTGTTCCCAACTTTTGAATATCAGTATTGAATAATTTCGTTGTCAAAAGCAACATTTAAAAGTCATTCTTTACCAATAGTTGCAAACACAGGTTTTCCTTTTTCGAATGAACTAATAAATTCACTTAATTCAACATCATTTCTAGCTAATTCCTCGAAGTTAATAATCTTATCCATTATCAAGTAAGCAATATTTGCTTTATTCTTACCACTGTCTCCTAGGTTGTTTGTGTTTGTTAAGAATCAAACTGCAACTTCAGGATGTTTAACAATTGTTAATGGGTGTAATAATGCATCCGAAATTCCTAATCTAACAACTGGAATTTCATTAATTGAGTTACTTAAGTAAATGTTAAATGTATCAAAGTGTTTTACAAATAATTCGTTTGAAAATACACCTTTAATTAAGTTTTCTAACACAACTGAATCGATGTTTGTAAATTCTGATAAGTAAACATCTTTGAAGTGTTCCGGGTTGAATTTACCGTATAACTCAGCTGTCGCAATGTATGCAAATGATTGAATAATTTCTAACTCATTATCTTGCACATATTGTTTATATTCAGGGAATTTTTTAATTAATTCAGCTAATAATGAATTTGTATAGTTACCTTGTTCATCTTTTGCAAAGAAGATTTCTTTAAGTTTTAAAGTATTTGCAAGTGATTTAGTAATACCAAATCCCGTTTTTTCAAATGAAACAATGTTTTGTGATGATGGTTGAATTAAATCAAATGAACTAAAATCAGATAATATTTCCGAATTGTTAGCTAATTTTAATAATTCAAGAGCAAACTCTTTAGTTTTTACACTGTCAGCGTTTACTGATTTATCAAACATTTTCATTCAAACTTTGAATAATGGGTATGCTTCTTTCACATAGAAGAATGGGTCATTATTTTTGTTGGAAATATCTAAGAATTTCTTAATAGCTTCTTGAACTAATGAATGAACTGAATTGTTTTCAATTGGCTTGTATTCTGCAAAGTATTTGTAAATATCTCCAATTGATAAGTTGGGTTGTAATTTAACATTTGAAGTTGTTTGCACAACTAAGTTAAGAACTTGAATTCATTCATTAATTAATTGCTTAGCTTCACTTAAAGGTATTTCTCTTTTGTCTTTAGTAAATCCAAATACACCCATAGCATCATTTGTTTCTGATGATGGGAATGATGTTAGTGAAACTGTGTTTCCATTTCAATTTTCAAATCTAACTTTGTATGAGTGAACAAAGTTGTAAAGTTTGTCAAATAAACTTAACGAATTTTGAGTTGATGTAGATGTACTAGTATTTGCTCCTGCTTCAGTTGTTGAAGAAGGTTGAGGAGATATAAAGATGTTAAGAAGGTCAAAGTAGTCTAATTTTTCATCATCTGCAACTGGAATTGTTAAATATAATCCGTTGTCATCAATTTCAATATTTGTCCCTTTATCTGAAAGGTTAAACATTGAAATTATTGATTCTTTAAATGATTTATTTGAACCCGGTAATGCAAATAATGATTTAATAAGTGCATAAATAAAGTCTTTTGATCCAACTCCTGATGTCGCATATTTGTTTACTCTATCTACACTTTGATGTTCAGTGTAGAACATTTGTTTTTTACTTAAAACAGCATCAATAAAGATGTCAAAATCAAATAAGTTAATTACATACTTAGTTCAATCTATAACGTTTTTAAATGATTTATCAGCTGAACCTGGATACAAGTTAATAATTTGTCAAATAGGTTTAAGTTGAGGCATAAATGAATTAAATACGTCATATAATGGGTTAGTTTGATCATTAACATCAGCTAATAAGGCAATGTTAATATTGTCTAATAAGTCAAATAAATGCGTTTTGAATGCTTTTTGATCAACTGATCTAATAAATCATTCAATTAATTCAAGCGTTGATAATTTTCTTACGTACTTAACAATTTCTTTAGTTCCATCAGCTTTTGTAATTTCTCTATCAACTAAATGATCATGTTCATTTAAGAAAAAGTTGTTTGATTGCTCTGTGAACTTAACAAAGTTAACTGATTCAATAATTCCAATAATTGAATCAAGCATAACAACAGGATCTTTAATAAATTTTGATAAAGTCCCCACTTTAACCGGAATTTCTACACCAAGTACATTTAAAACATTAAATAATTTTTGGATTTGCTCAGTCAAATATTGTTTTCTTTCTTCAAGAGTATCTTTTTGTGCAATAAATCTTCTTAAGTTTGTAAATAAGTTAACAATAAGTTTGTTTGCATAATCACCATTTACATTGTGTGATAACTTGTAAAGGAAATCAAGGAACAATTTAGGAATAATCCCTAAATCAATACGTCCTGATGAGAAAATTGTTGCAAATTTATTTATATTAGCTGAATATTCTGTGGCTTCAATAAATGCATAAATAATGTCTTTAGTTAAAAATCCTTGTTTTGTTAAATCGCTATCTAACAATACTTTTTGGATATTTTCAAAAGCTTTATTTAAAGTTTGTTGTGTAGCCGCTTCATTTAAAACATCACTTAATGGAGCTCTATAACCAAAAGGTAAGTAAACAACGTTATCAAATTCATTACTATGTTCAACTCATCCTTCTGGGTTGATTTTTGCCATTAATGTCAATTTATTGTTTTCTAAGTATGAATCTGTTTCTTCTCAAGTTAATCTACCAGTTGATAAACGTTCTTTATCAAATTCAGAAACACCTTTTCTTGATAATGAAACATTTTGTCAGTAAAGTAACTTTTTATTAGCATCATAAACAGGTTTAATTATGTAGTATGTATCTTGTTCTCTTGATGGAGCGAAAGTAATTCCTAATTCAGCAAATTGATTAAAGTCGCTATCAGGTAATAAATTACCTTGTGCATCTCTTTCTGATCCAACAAATTTTGCTAATTTGTAAATTTTCGATCTATCTCAAACTTCAAATAATTTAGTTTCTGGGTAGTTTTGATAAATTTTCACTTGTCCATATGTCATATCTAATGAAACGTATTTTTCATATGGAATGACGTTGTTAATAATTTCACCTAAAATCTTGTGAATTGCATAATATGGTAATTCTCTAGTTTTGAAATAACCATCAACATTTGAATAAAGATTAAATAAACCTGTTGGATTATCAATTTCATTGAAAAGTTTATTTACATTGTTTTTGATTCCATCAATCTTTTGTTCATTATCACCCGTATTAACAAAGTGATATACGAATTTTTCATTTTTAGATGTGTCGAATGCATCAATTGTGATTGATTCCTTGATACCTATGTTATCTGCACCAACTTTTTCTGAAACTTGGTTGTAGATATCTTTTTTAACAATATCTAAAGCACCATTTTTAATTTTTGTGAATGTGATATCTCAGATTCTTTTATTAGATAACTTTTCAAATTCTTCTTCTGTTAATCTATCTCTTGATGTTTCGATTTGAGCAATTGTTTTATATCCATCAAATGCATATTCTGCATAATTAGGAATCTTCGTTCTCTTTTCATAATTTAACACTGGTAAAAGTAAAACATTGTTTGGAACAATAGCACTTACATCATTAAGTAACTTGTTGTAAATATCAGTTAATTCTGGAACTGATTGTGATTTGTTAATTGATGCAGTTTGCAATCTTGTGTTTACATCGTTAGCTATCGCATCAATTTCTGGAACTCTACTCTTGTACTCTGGGTGGTTGTCAACTTCTTTTCTTGTGAAGTTATAAATTTTTAAAATAAGAGTTTTTAAGTCATTAATAATAATTTCTTTAATAGCAAAGTCTCTATCTAAATAACCTGGTTGGTCTGATAAATCAGCTAATCTAAGTTGCTCATTGTATGTTAAATCATATGTAAGAACTGAATTGTTCTCATAAATTAACTCTTTGTTTTCTTTTAAAACACCTTGTTCATCAAAGTGGATAAAGTATTTAAGTGAGTTTTTGTTTCAATATGAGAATTTTTTAAATTCTGATGGTAATTCACCATTGTTTCCTTTAATTAAATTCTCCATAAATGTAACATATGCTCCATCTCAGTTTTTCTTGAATGGATCTACATATGTTGATTCATAAACTTTTCTTTGGTAATATGTGTATTCCTCTTGTTTTGCAGCTCATTTTAAAGGAATGTTGTAAGTATGATTTGTTTCAAAAACAAATGGAATCGGTTTGTCTAAAGTTCTTGATTCGTCATATAAAGATGAATAATCAAATTCTGTATTTAATTCAACATTAACAACATCAGTTGGTTTAGCATCATCTTGAATGTTAATTAAAGTTGAGTTTTTATCTTTATTAAGGATGAAAATGTAATTGTTACCTTGATATTTATCAAAACCAAGTTTGACAGCAAGTGTTGCTGGTTCAACACTTAAACAAACTCTTTCATACATTCATTCTTTACCTTTAACAACGTCAAAAGTAGCTTCTTTTGTGACAATATTTAAGAATAAAGTTTTAACTTGAGAAAGAATAACATTACTTTCAGTATCTGTTGTAATGTATCCAATATCTTCTAATTTATAAGTTTTATCAAGCACAAAGTGGTCATTTAAATTTAAAACAACTTGTGTTGTAACAGGTGAATATGAGTCATTTTCTTTTTTGTATAAGTTAACAATGAAATCAGTTTTCATTCTCATTGTTTTGATAGCTTTATCAAAATCCAATGTTAATGAACTTGCGTTTTCATTCTTGAAGTCATAAGTGTTGTAGATTTTTATAAAGTCAACTCTATCAATATATTTGTCTTTATATTTTTCCTCATCAACAAATAAACTTAATGGAATAAATGAATCTGTAATTCTTGTTAAGTCAATTACATAACCTTCTTTTTTGTAATTATCCGTTATATAGTTAATTCCCTTATCATAAACACTTTTATTTTCGTAAACAAGTGAATCTGATTTAGAAAGTCCGTTAACAAAATATCCATCATTGTATGCTTTCGCATTTGTTGATAGATTTAAATCGATTGTAATATTGTGTGAAACTGATTTTTTCTTAGCAGCTTCATATTGTTGCTTCATTGATTTAGCAGCATCATTTAAAACAGTGAAAACTCCTGCTGTTAAAAATACAAGGATAGTTAACCCTATAACAGTAGCTTTATTTTTAAATAATGACTTAAAGACTTCTTTAAACAAATTCTTCATAAAATCCACCTTTAAAAATTTACTTATAATTAATTTATTAATTATAAAGCATTTTTGTATAAAAAAAACAACCGGAAAACCAGTTGTTTAATCACTATAATTTTTCAATTTCAGTTCCATCTTCTGTGACCGGATTATCACTATCAATAACTACATCTGAAACTAAGTCAGCAGAAATACTTTCTTCTTTTTTATCGTAAAAATCAGTTTGTGTACTTTGTCCAATATTAGGGTCAGAAGTCATTTGAATTAATTCATCTAAACCTACAGCACTAGCTTTTTCTTCTGATTTTTCTTTTTCAGGAGGTAATTGTAAGTTTTTAGCAATGTATTCAATTTCTTCTGCAACAATTGTTTCTTTTTCAAGTAATGAAGTTTTAATCAACTCTAAAAGTTCTCTATTTTTCTTAATAACTTTTGTAGCTATATTTTTAGCTTCTAACATTATTTTTCTAACTTCAAGATCAATTTCGTGGCTAATTTGGTTAGAAATTGATGAACTTGTAGCTAAAGTTTTTCCTAAGAATGGAGAACCTTCTTCTTCTTGATATTTAATCGGACCTAAATCAGACATACCAAATTCAGTAACCATTCTTCTAGCAATTGCTGTTGCTTTCGAAATATCATCTGCAGCACCTGTTGAAATTTTATCTTCTCCATAAATAATTTCTTCTGCTGCTCTACCACCCATAAAACTTGCTATAGAAGCTAATAATTCTTCTTTAGTATAGTTGTATTTTTCATTTTCAGGCATCATTAAGTTATATCCACCAGCTTGACCACGTGGAATAATAGTAATCTTTTGAACTTTATTACCACCAGGAACTTTTATACCAACAACAGCGTGTCCTGCTTCGTGGTAAGCAACTAATGTTAATTCTTCCTTAGTAATAGTTCTAGATTTTTTAGCCGGACCAGCCATAACTCTATCGATTGCCTCATCGATTTGATCTCTTGTAATAATACCTGTATTTTCTCTAACTGATAAAAGAACGGATTCGTTAATTACGTTTTCTAATTGAGCTCCTGAGAAACCAGGTGTTCTTCTTGCAACATTTTCAAACGAAATATCATTTGAAATACGTTTACCCTTAGCGTGTAGTTTTAAAATTGCTTCACGTTCTTTTACATCTGGTAATCCAACTGTAATAACCCTATCAAAACGTCCAGGTCTTGTTAAAGCAGGGTCTAAAACGTCTGTACGGTTTGTAGCTGCAATAAATAATAACCCTGAGTTTTCTTTAATACCATCCATTTCAACAAGAAGTTGGTTAAGTGTTTGTTCACGTTCATCGTGACCTCCACCAATACCACTTCCTCTTGTTCTACCTATAGCATCAAGCTCATCAATAAAAATAATTGCTGGCGCATTTTTACGTGCTTCTGCTATAACTTGTCTTACTCTTTTAGCTCCCATACCAACAAATAACTCAACAAAGTTAGATGCTGATACAAAGAAGAATGGAACATCAGCTTCTCCTGCTGTCGCCTTAGCTAATAAAGTTTTTCCTGTACCAGGAGGACCTCCTAAAAGAATACCTCTAGGCATTCTGGCTCCTGACACTTCATATTTTTTAGGATTTTTTAAGTAATCTACTATTTCTGAAATTTCTTCAATTGGTTCTTTATTTCCTGCAATATCAGAGAATTTTTTATCTGATTTAATAATTTGAGCAGGACTATTATCACCAAACATAGCTCCACCTTGCCCTGACATCATTTTAGCTTGTGATCTAAAAATAAAGAACATTATTCCAAGGAATAATAACGTAGGAATAAACGGAAGAATGTATGTTGAGAAAAAACCTGGTTGTGGTGCTGCTGCATTTTGAATTTCTCCTGAACTTACCGCACCATTATTTACAAATTTTGTTGCTTCTTTAAGAGGATCTTTAATTTCATACACTTCATTTATGAAGTTGAATGAACCAGGTGCAACAATCTCAAGTTGATTATTATTTTTTATAAGGGTACCATGCATTTGATTAGTGAAAGGATCAAACTTAATTAATTTAAAGTATGTTCCATCATCTTGACTATTTGCTGCATCTTTGATGTATTCAACAAATTTGCTTGTTGAAATATTTTGAGGACCTGTTAACTTACTGATAATTAAGTAAAGTCCAACTGATATTATTAAAACAACAACAAAAGCTATCAATATACCAGGTCAACGTCTTTTTCTTGGCATTTTATCTCCTTTCTTTGAGATGTTTTATTATTTAATATTTTTTATATTATACCTTATTAATTTAGCAATTCACCCTTTAATTTGACAAAATATAAACCGTTCTTTAGAAGGTATTTTGAAGTTCTGTTTTTAGACAGGATAAAATCAATAATTGATTTGATTTTCGATGAACTTAATTCAACGTTTTCATCAGAAAAATATGTGTGAATGTACTGATAAACTAAATGTTTTTTGTGCTTGAGTTTTTCAAAAACATCTTGATTAAATCTTGATTCTTTTCAAATTTGAAATTCTTTTTGAATTTTTTTTCTTTTGAAACTTAAAAAGAAGTTTTTTAATAGTGTACAAGCTATAAATGTATTTTTATAGAGTGTTTTTTTAGCGAAATCTAACCTTATTTTATTTCTTGAATATTTAGGTAAATTGTTCGTATAATCAAAACAAAAAGGTGTGTGATTTTTTTGATTTTTCCTTGTTATTGTATTTTTAAAATACTTAAATAAATAAGGTCTATAAATATTAATTCCATCAATAAGATTTGATTGTTTTATTCCGTAGAATAAAACATTTCTTTTAGACTGCTTTTGCATATATGCAGTCTCGAAAAAATCATCTTTATTATGAGAAATTAACAATTTGTCACAATTTTCTTTTACATAAACTTCTTTGAAAAATTTGTATCTCTGCTCTCTAGCTCAAGATTGAAAGTTACCTTTAACATAATCATTTTTTGATAACTCTAAAACATAAACCTTGATATTATGCCTCTTACAAAAATCTTCAACTACTTTTTGATCCAAACCACTATCAGCACGTTGATTGTAATTAACGTGAGCAACAATTATGTTTTTGTTTTTGTATTCATTTAACATAAACATACTGTCTGGTCCACCACTAACAGCTAGTAAATATTTAGTTTTTTGATTTGACATTGTATTTGTTCATAACAGTTAAGATATCATTGTAGACAAATGAAATTGAAGCTTCTGCAGCTTTATTTAACACAGGTTCTAAAACCAACATTTGTTCAGGTGTAAAATTACCTAAAACAAAATCTCTTAATGGTTCTACGTGTTCTGTATTAATTCCAATTTTTAATCTTTTAAATTCTTGAGTACTAAGTATTTGAACAATGTTTAAAACACCGTTATGACTTCCTCCTGAACCACCAATTTTAATTGCACTTTTTCCTAGCGGAAAGTCTTTTTCATCGTGAATAACCAAAATATCATCAGGATTAATTTTGAAAAATTGAGCTATTGCTTGAACGAATTCACCTGATTTATTCATATAAGTCATTGGTTTTGCAATTATTAAATCATCTAACTTAACATATTCTCCATTAAATTTAGATTTATTTAACTCTACACCCATTTGCTTACAGATTTTATCAATAACCATAAAACCAACATTGTGTCTAGTGTATTTGTATTTATCTCCTGGATTTCCTAAACCAACTATTAATTTCATTAAACCCTTCTTTCTGTTTGGATAAAGAATCTTAAGTTTGTATGCACTTGATTAGCACTTGTTGCGTGTATTTTTTCAATTAAACTTTTGTAATCAACACTTTGGTCAATAAATATTTGCAAGTGTTTAATTGCTCTTGATGCACCTGTATAAAGCATTTTTTTACTTTGCATAAATGCGTGTTCATTATGAATGACCATAATAACAGAGTCAATTTCACTACCTTGGAATTTGTGGATTGTAGTGCTATATGCAAGTTGAATTTGTTCTTGGAATTCTCTTAATGAATACTCAATTTCTTTTTTTCATTCATCCCCTCTATAGAAAGTAACTTTAATTTTCTTAACTTTTTTGTTACCTGATTTAGAGGTCGCATCCTCATAAACAACATCAGTTATATAACCAATATCACCATTAGAAATATTTTCGTTATTTCTATTTTCTAACTGCATAACTTTATCGTTTATTCTATATTCAATTTGACTATAGTTTTTTCAATTTGTTGCAAAAACATCATTTTTATTTATTGCGTTTTGAATTTTCTTATTAACTTCATTAATTCCATATTGATGTCTGTAAGTTGGAATAAGGATAATAACGTTATTAATTCCGAATTTTTCAACTTCTTTTGTATATAGCGTTAATAAATCATTATGAAAGTTTTTGTTATCTACTTTAACTAAATCAACTTCAGAAGGTTTAAACATTGAATCATCAACTTCACCTCTGTTAATGCTTGAAAAATGTTTTCAAATTGTTTCTGAATCACTTCTATAAAACTTAGTTAAGTATGTTGTAGGTATATTTTGTGAAAAAATTAAATCATCTAATAAGTTACCTGGTCCAATTGCAGGCAACTGAAAAGCATCCCCAATTAAAACAATCTTTTCTAATTTAGGACTTGCTTTTAACAATTTATCTAATAAGTTAACATCAATCATTGAAAACTCATCAATAATTAAAATTCTTAAATCAACAATTTCTTCTAAATTAGTTAAAGAAATTTTTTCATCAGTATTAGCTATTTGTAGATAGCTGTGAATTGTTCTAATTTGATGTTTAATCTTTATAGAAACATTAGTTGCAGCCCTACCTGTTGGTGCTAAGATAGCGAATTCATTTGCTTTAACTTTGTTTTTCTTTAATGTTTCATAAATATGCTTAATAACAAATGTTTTTCCTGTCCCTGGTCCACCACTTATTATTGAAATATTTTTGTTTATGAAATTATCATAAGCAGCTTTTTGTTGCTTTGATAAGAATTTTAAATCAATCATGGCTTCAGGTTTTAATTTGCAAATTAATTCTGAATTAGCTAATTTCATTAATCTGTTATAAATATATGCTTCTTTATCAAATGTAGCTTTCAAAGTAAAGAAACCAGGTAAAACTTGAATTAAATGTTCATCTCTAATAAATCTTTCAAAAATGATATCTACATCAATTTCGTTTTTTATGAATGCAAAATCACTTTCTTCTTCGTTTATTAATGAATTTCATTTTATATTCGTATCTTCAATAGCTTTTTTGAATTTCGCTTGCAATGTGTCTAAATCAAAAATTGTACTGTTTTGAGTTTCTAAATCTCAAACAACTTTATATAAGTAAGCTACGTATCTTTGATAATTTTCTTTAGTTCAATTCAATAAGAATGCAAAAGTATCAACTTTAAAAATATCATCAATTACTTTATCTATAAACAAGTAATAAGGAGAGTTGTTTTTGTAATATTCAATGAAATTAAATTCTCTAGAACCGTGAATAGTTGCTAATTTTTCAACTAAATCACTAACTCTTGGGTTATTAAATAAATTTATATTTTTCTTATCTTCTTCAGTTAAGTTTAGTAGTGATTTTAATCTTGCGCTATTTTCTTCATAATATTTAGTTAATGATTCTAGTTGTTTATCAGTAATTACACTTAATAATTCATCTCTATAATTTTCAATATCTGCTAGTTTAGCAAATAAATCTTGTCCAAATTCATCAATTATTTTTTTAGCAGTTAATTTTCCGATGTTAGGTACATTTTTTGAAAGATAATCAACTCAATCTGTTTGCACATCTTCGATTATCAACTCTAAATTCTTAATAATTTTTGAGTTTTTGTAACTAGCTTTAGGATTATCTCCAAACTCAACTTCGTATTTTTTATATAAATTTGGAAAGACATTTGTAACAAAAACTAAGAATGTTTGACTTTTACCTTCAGGTAAAAATAACATAAGTGCTCAACCTAATTCTTTACCACCTTTAATTTGCTTAATAAATTTACCCTTCATTTTCTCTCCTTACTTTCTATCTATTTATTTAAATTATAAAGATTTAATTTTTATATATCACCCTTTATTTTAGGTGTGAAATCGGATTGTTTTTGATAAGTTATCCACATACTTAAAACAATAAAATATAAATATGTTAATAAGTACTTTTTCACTTACATTTTAGATACTTTAGTTGTGGATAACTTTAGCATAACTATGTTGTTAAGGTTGTTTATAACTTATTTTTAAATATGTTTTTTATATAGTAATAAAATTTAGCTATGAATATTAATAATTTCGATGAAGAGAAAAACAAGGAAGAAGCGAAATTAAACTCTTACAACGAACTTTATATTGAGTATATAAAGAATGAAATTCAAGATAATCTCGCTTTTAAAACGTTTTTTAAAAATTTAACAATTCTTAGTTTCAAAAACAATGAAGTTGTTATTTATTTCCCTAAAGTCCATCCTAATTTAAGTTCATTTAAAAATTATTACAAAAATGTTTTTGATAAGTCAGTCAAAGAAATTTTTGGAGCGAATGTTGCTTACAGAATAATTGATAAAGAGACTTTAGATGCACTTAAAGAAACTGAAAAACAAAGTAAAAACTTAAATATTCATATACCAACAACAAATAAAAAGAAAACAGATGGTATTGAATATACATTTCATAACTATATTCACGGTTCATTCAATGATGAAGCTTTAAATATTTGTAAATCAATTATTGATGATGAATACAAACTAGAAGTTTTATTTATCACAGGTAACTCCGGTTTAGGTAAAACTCATCTTTTAAAAGCTATTTCTAACGCTTTAAACAAAGAAGGTAAATCATCATTTCTTGTTAATGCAACTGAGTTTATTCGATGAATTCAACCTTTATTAAAAGAAAATTCAGTTGATGTTCTTAATAAATTTCAGAAGAAATTGATTGATAATTACGACATTTTAATGTTTGACGATTTCCAATTGTATGGTTCAGGTAATAAAAAAGCTACAAAGGATTATATTTTCCAAGTTCTAGATAGTAGAATGGAAAAAGGTAAATTAACCATTTTTTGTTCAGACACAGATATAAATGGAATTTCTAAAATATTTGATGAAAGACTTGTTTCGAGAATTCAATCTGGGTTTATTACAAAAATCAAACAACCTGAACAAGAAGATTTACATAAGATTTTGGATTTCTTACTTACAGAAAACAACTTCGACATAAATACATTAGACGACGAATCAAAAGATTTCATCATAAGAAATCATTCAAATTCAATTAGAACACTTACAGGAGCTGTGAAAAGATTAAGTTTCTACGAAAAAGAAATTAAATCATTACCAAAAACTTTAGTTATAAAAACAATTAAAAATATTTTTGGTGATTTTATTAAAGATAAAGCAGAAATTACTGATGAAATAATTTTAAAAGCCGTTTCTGAATATTACAAAATACCAGTTAAAGATATTTTAAGCACATCAAGAAAATCTAATATCTTTTTAGCGAGACAAATTGCGATTTATATGATTAAAAAACATTTAGATTATTCATCTAATGAATTAGGTAAATTATTTAAAAGAGATCATTCAACTATATTAAGTGCTTTAAAGAAAATAAATACTAAAGATGATATTAAAGTTAAAAAAGTTATAAATGAAGTAGAAGATAAGATGCGCAAGAATTATTAATAATTTATAAACATTTATTTTTAACTAAAAACTTAAAAAATAATAGAAAAACACATTAAAATTTAACTTTTTGAAAGTTATAAACATATTAACAACTGTTAATATTTATATTAAGGAGAAGATATGAAATTTACAATTTCAAAACATTTAATAGATCAATTGATTGAATTTATGTCTAATTATATTGATAATAATGATATGCATTATTTATCAAGAACAATTAAGATTGAATTAGATAGTCAAAACTTAGTTTTAACAGCAGCTAACGCATCTATAGCAGCTAGAAAAGTTATTAAAGTTGATGAAGATAAAATTAAAGTTGAAAAAGCAGGAAAACTTTGTATTTTAGCTTCTTTATTAAAAAACATTATTAAGAAATTTAATAAAGAAATCACCTTTAAACAAAGAGGTAATTTAATTGATATCTATGAAGGTTCAACTTCATTTACTTTAACAACAAATGATATTACACAATATATTGATACAAATTTTGAAGATCAAAAAAATACTCTTGAAATTGACGCTCAGAGATTAGATAAAATTATCAACAATGTTTCGATTTCAACAACAATAAGTAATGATAAATTAAACTCAATAGTTTTTAAATGTATTAATATAACATCTAAAAATTCAGAAAATGTAAGATTTGTAGCAACTGATTCATATAGACTTTCAACTGAAATTTTAAAAGTTGATAAGAAAGTTGATATAGATTTAACAGTTGATGCAAAAAGTCTTAAAAAACTTATTACAAAAGATGCACCAGAAAAAGTTCAATTATTCTTTGATGAGCATAAAATAGGTATTTCTTACGAAAATACAGTAATTTATATTTCTGTAAGTAAAATTCAATATATTGATATTTCATCATTGTTCCAGACAAAATATACAAGAAGATTTTCTATTGAAAAAGATGAATTATTAAAAGTTATTAATACAGCTTTATTCCAAATCACAGAAAAAGATAGAAAAATGGAATTCTCATTTAATGAAAATGAAATTAAAGTTTTATTTGAAGTTCCTGAGATCGGAACAGGTAAGGCTATTTCAAATAAATTTCAAATTTTAGAAGGAAAACCTATTGATATGGACTTTAACTACATTTATATTAAAGATGCAGTTTCACAGTTAGAACCAGGTAATATTAATATTTTCATTTCTGAAAAAGAAGATAGAGTACTTTTATTAACGGAAAATGATAATTCACATATTCAGTTAATTACACCATTAAGAAAGTTTTATAACAATTAATTATGACAATTAAAATAACAGGTGATTCAATCAAATTAAGTCAATTTTTAAAGAAAATTAATGAGACTGATACAGGTGGTCAAGCTAAATTCTTTATCGAGACAAATGATATTAAAATTAATAATAAAAAACCTGAAGGTAGATCTTCAAAAATACACCCAGGTGATGTTGTTTGAATAAACGACCAAATTTATGTAATTGAAAAAGAAAAATAAACCATTTTATTGGTTTATTTTTTTATATTAAATTAACTAACCTTTTGATGGAACGTAAATGAATCCTTTTAATTTTTCAGCAATCTTAGCGTAGTTGTATCCTTTTTGACCGATTAAATGTGATAATCAACTTCCATATGATGAATTTCCAGGGATTAAAACATATGATTCAGAGTGAGTTTCATCCTCTCAAGTACCTGTTTCTTTGTTGTAGTATGTTCCCATTACAGAAATATCCATATTTCCGAATAAATCACCATATCTATTTGAATCAGATTTAAGTTCACCTACAACTTGTTCAGAAGTTACACCTGATTTTTTAGTGAAGTTGTCATTGAAATCAGAAATATCATCTCCGACTCTCATAACAACCTTGAATTGAACTGGTGTTTCACCAATTGTAATTTTATTATTGTTTACAAGATGCATTCTTTCTTCTTTTTCTGATCTTGTAGTGGTTGTTGATGAATAAGGTTTTTCTTTATTAGCTAAATCCACACCTTGCATTCATCAAACAAAATCAGGCATATATTTAGCCTCAAGCCCTAAATTAATTAAGTTTGTTTTACTTGGTTCTTTATGTCATTTTTGAGAACGATTAGAGTTGAAAAATACTACCCCACCTTTTGAGTAAACATGCTTAATAAAATCAATTGCTCCAGGAACTTCTGTAGAAATAGCTTGACTAACAAAATCGTCTCATGCACGTCCATCGTATGATTTGTTGTTAAGGAATAAATAGTTTTGGTATTTAAAGTTATTTAAAACAGTTTCATCTAAATCCATAAATACCACTGGAATGAATTTACCTTCTTCTGGTGCTGAAACAACAATTTCATTACCAGAAATATTAACTTTAGTTAAATCAACATTTGGTTGTGTAATCATTTTGTCAAAAGCAGCTTTAGCATTTTTGTAAACTTGCATCCCCATAGCGTGTTTTTCTCCAGAAAATGAGTTTCATGCATTTGAACTACCAATTCCTCCACCATTTGCAATTAGAGTTTGAGCTGTTTTAATTTTTTCAGCAACTTCTTCTTCTGTGTATGTTTTTACTTTAGGTGCTTCAAGTTTTTTTTCTGAATGACATGAGTTAGTGACAATAGGTGCAGCGGCTAAAATAATTGAACCTGCTCCAAATAATAAGTATTTTAATTTTTTCATAAATCTCCTTAGTAAATTGAGTGAATAAAATAATAAATATAAATTCATTTTATTACATACTTAACTATAAGTTAAGTAAATAGTTATTTTTTTCACAAAATGTGTAAAAAATAACGCATAAGCGTTATTATAATGATTTTAATCCACCCATATATGGCACAAGAACTTCAGGAACAGAAACACTTCCATCAGGGTTTTGGTAGTTTTCTAAGATAGCTGCAATTACTCTATCAACAGCTAAACCTGAACCATTCATTGTGTGAGCATATTCAGTTTTACCTTCATCATTTTTATATCTAATCATAGCTCTACGAGCTTGGAAATCACCCATATAACTTACACTAGATGTTTCTCTATATCTTTGTTCTGAAGGTAATCATAATTCTAAGTCAATTGTTTTTCTTGAAGAAAATCCTAAGTCACCAGTACATAAAAGTAATTCTCTGTAAGGAATTTGTAATTTTTCAAGCACATCTTTAGCATCTTCAACCATTTTTTCATACTCAACCATAGCATCTTTTGCAGATGTAACTTTTACAAGTTCAATTTTCTTAAATTCATGCTGTCTTAAGATACCTTTTGTATCTTTACCTGAGCTTCCTGCTTCAGATCTAAAACATTCTGTATATGCTGTAGCTCTAAAAGGAGTTGTTAAGTCAATGATTTCATCATTGTAAATGTTTGTTAATGTAACTTCAGCAGTAGGGATTAAATATTCATCTAATCCTTCTAATTTATATAAATCTTCCTTGAATTTAGGCAATTGACCTGTTCCATATAACATTTTATCTTTAACAATTACAGGTGTTGTGAATTCTTGATAACCTTTTGAAGTGTGTAAATCCAACATAAATGAAATTAATGCACGAACTAATTTTGAACCATTGTTTTTGTAAATTACATATCTTGAACCTGATAATTTAACAGCTCTTTCAATATCTAAGATACCTAAATTTTTAGCAACTTCATAGTGAGGTAACACATCTTTAACAAGACTTCTACCTAATTTATCATGTTCTTTAATGATTACATTTTGATTTTCATCTTCTCCAACAGGAACTTCTTCTAAAGTTTCGTTAGGGATTTGTAAAATTAATTCATTAATTCTGCTATTTAACTCCTGCTCTTGGTTAGATAAAGTTAAATCTTCGTTTTTAACTACTTCAATTTGTGCTTTTAATTCAACTAATTTACCTTTATCGTTTTTAAATAAACCAAATTGTTTTGAAAGATTGTTTAATTCATTTTTTTTATCTTGTGATTGTTTCATCACGCCACCTCTTTGTTTAGCTAATGAAACAAATTCATCAAAAATTTCAATTTTAAAACCTCTGTTTTGTAGGTTTTTTCTTACTTTTTCTTCATTATTTAAAACATATTTTATATCTAACATTTCGACCTCGTAATTTAAATTGTTTAAATTATACATTAATAAAGAGTTAATGAATTATTATGTTGAAAATAGATTTTTTAACCCTTAAATTAAGCAAAATAATTCAAAAAATGATACTAAAAAAATAGATGCTAAAAAATTAGTCATTTGCTATAATTTAAACACGCTTATATAAAATATATAAAATTATTCACATAAGGAGGAAATTATGAGTAAAAGAACTTATCAACCAAACAAGCGTAAACATGCTAAGGTTCATGGTTTTAGAGCTAGAATGAAAACAGCAAATGGTAGAAAAGTATTAGCAAGAAGAAGAGCTAAAGGTAGAAAAAGATTAACAGTTTCTGACAAATAATTCTAAACAATGAAAAAACAATATCGACTAAAGAAGAATTGAGAATTTGAAGATGTAATTAATGCAAGACAAGGTAACTTTATTTCAAATAGATATTTAATCATCTATTTCAAGAAACGTAAAAACTTCGCTGCAGGAATTACAGTTCCAAAAAAATTCGCAAAAGCTGTAGGTCGTAATTTTTTTAAAAGACAATTAAGAGCAATTATGCATGAGTTGAATTTATATCACCTCAAATATCATTTTGTTTTAATTGTTCGTAAAGAATTTATGAAGGAAGATTTTGCTATCAAAAAACAACATATAGCAAAACTCTTTGAGAAATTTAAATAATGAAGAAAAACGCAAAAAATTTTTCATACTTTACTAACGGTAACGATCCGAAAACCAACCGTAAAGAGTTAACTAAAAAAATCCTTAAATGATTAAAAATAGTTTTCTATGTGTTAATTTTTGGACTTACTGTAACAGGGTGTGTTCAATCCTTTGTTATTAAAAACTCTTACAACGTAGGTAACGGACTTGAGTTTTATAGAGATAAAGGTGACATAGCACCTAGAGTTAATACTTTAAAGAGCACAAATCAAAAAAGAGATTTAGTAACACTTCAAGATCCAAATGGAGAAAACAAAACATCTAAAGTATTTGAATACGACAGATTAGCACTTGATACTGAATCAAACATTTTTGTTACTGATAAAGAGATATTAAACAAACTTAGAGAACAAACAAAATCACATCAGGGTGAATATGGTATCCCTGGTGGATACATGTCTGTTTTAAGAATTCCATTTAATTCTGAAATTCTTAAAAACGCAGGTTACAAATTTGATGAAAAATTCAAATTAATTTACACAGGTTCAGATGATGCTAAAAATTATTTATTTGCAACAGCATCTGATAAAACTTACAACTTTGTAAAAGAACCTACAGATATCTTTATTTTCCCATTCACTTTCCCACAAGATGAAAAAAATAACTACGATAAAGGTAAACTTCAAAGTTACATGACTTTCAAAACAGAAAAAAAATACAAGGAAGTCAATGGTAAACAAGAAGTAGATAAAATAATCCCTGTTCTTACTGATGCAAAAGAATACGAAATTACATACATTTCAGGTATTCAAAAAATTTATAACTACACATCAGAAAAAGAATCTGTTTCTAATAAGTTTGCTCGAGATATTCTCCAAATGTTATATACATATTCATTTGGTGAAGGATCTAAATTTGCTACAAAATTAGGAAAAGAACCTTCTTTATTTATTAAAGAATTAGTTGATAACATTCCAGCAAATGTTAAAGAAGAAAATATCTCAGAACACAATAACACATTATTTACCTTAACTCAAGAACAATACCAATTGCTTATTGAATATCAAAATACAATGCAGTCATACATGAATGAATTAGGGTTCTTTAATGGAGAAGTTCCTAACTCATCTTCTGAAGAATATAAAGAAAGAAGAGAACAAGTTCAAAATCAATACAAATTAAATAGAACTGATAAATATGACTACAATACAAATATTCTTTATTCTGAAAACATTAACACACTTCCTTTAAGAGGTGATTTACCATTACAAGCTATTACAACTTGAGGGGAAGCTTGAAAATATGGACCATTTTACGGTTTATTAGTATATCCACTTTCAGTGTTGGTGCAATCAATGCGTCAATCAATGCCTGATATGCTTGGATGAGCTTCTGTTATCTCAATTATAGTTGCAATCATTATTTCACGTCTTATTACACTTGCATTTACATTTAGAACAACCGTAATGCAATCGGTAATGGAAGAACTTAAATACAAAAAAGCTGCTATTGAAGCTAAATATAAAGGTTTAGAAGATAATAAAGCTATGAAACTTAAGAAAAATCAAGAGATTCAAGCTTTATATACAAAATACAACATAAATCCATTAGACCAATTTGGAAATATGTTACTTACTATGCCAATTTTCCTTGCTATGTGAAGAGTTATTCAAAGTATTCCTGAAATCAAACAAACAACATGGCTTGGTATTAACTTCGCCTCAACATCATATAAGAGATTGTTTGAGGGAGAATGAGTTTACTTATGAATTTTAGTGCTTGTTGTTGGGTTCCAATTACTTTCAAGCTTCTTACCAAGACTTCTTAATAGAAAGAAAATGAAACGTAAAACAACAATTGCAGAAGCTGAAGCACTTAAGAAATCTGAAAGAACACAAAAGATTATGATGCTTGTGTTCACAGCAATTACCTTAATTTTTACAGCTGGTGTTCAAGTTTATTGATTATTCGGTTCAATATGAACAATTATGCAAACATTAATTATTCACAAACTCATACATTCTAAGAAATTTAAAGAGAAATTCATAAATAAGAAAACTCGATAAATAACTTTTTCATTTAAATAATAAGCATTAAAAAAATAAAAAATTTACTTGACTTTATTTTAATAGTGTTATAATATATGCAGTGGTTATAGCAAAGGGGATCACCTGAATCCATTCCGAACTCAGTAGTTAAGCCCTTTAGTGCCGAAGATAGCTTTACAGTGAAAATAGGGAGCCGCTGCTTTTTTTATACCTTTTTATAAAAATAATAATTTAAAACCACCTTTTCAGGTGGTGTTTTTAATCTAAATCAACATTTTCTATATGAAAATAAGGAAGTTTTAAATCATCAAATTCAATTACATCATAGTAGTTCGGGTTAAGATTTTTAACTCTAGAAATAACTAATTTAGCTTCCTTATCTCTAGAAATTAAAAACCTTGTATTTGGGTTTTGTGAAAACAAAACTTCAATTAATTCATGACAATATTGATTTTGTTTGTTATTTTCTTTTTCGACAATTTTCTTAGCTAAATTAATCTTTTTAGCATTATTATCAGTTGATTGAATCAGCAAATTAAGGATAATATCAGTGTTATTTAAAGAAAAAATAGGCAGAAATTTCTCGTTTTTATTCATTTTATTAGAGATATTAATTAACTCAGGAAACTTGTTTTTTAATTTCAAAAATGCATAAACATCAATCACGATTTGAATTGGCTTAGTTAACTCTTTTTTCTCTTTAATTTGACTTAAAGTGCTAGAGAATAGGGAAAAAATGAATTTTTCTTCCTTGCTAATTTTGAGCAATTCCTCAAAAACATTTTTAATTTCTGCTTGTTTCATAGTGAAATTATAATAAATTAAATTTGATATAATTAAAACAATATTTATTATTACATAATAAATAAATTTTATAAAACTAAGAGGTATTAATGGCTAAAAGACAAAAATCATTCTTTGAACGTTTAGTTGAGTTAAATGATAGACACGACGAGAAGAAACATAAAACTTCAACTAACAAATCAAAAAGATCTAAAACCTTAATCGGTATTTTTTCTGCTTTAACAGTTGGAGTTATTGCATCTATCACAATTCCTTTAACAATTACAACTACAAAGGTCAACTACATTCAACCAGTTGATGGGGAAAAATCTGCTTTTGTTGTTAATGATGCAAAAGGTAATGAACTTAACTCATTAACAGTTGGTAAATTAACAGATTTAGTAAAATCACAAAGTCAAGAAGTTTCAGAAGAAATCAAAAATGCATACAGAGAAGCAATTTTCTATATGTATGAACAAGAAGTTGAAGCATCAATTCAATATCAAAACATTTACAATAGTTCATTTCAAAATGATGAAGAAGTTAACAATTCAATCGAACTTAAATCATTAGATGAAATCAAAAGACAAATTAAAGCTAAATTTGAAGATTTAAAAGTTAACTTCAAAAAAGTTTATGGTTTCCAAAATTGAGAAAAACAATTTTTTGCAGAACTTAAAAAAGATGAATACGGAAATTCAGCTAATGAAACAGATGCAACAAATTTCTTATTATTCAAACAAGTTGAAGAAATTGCTACACGTAGATATCAATTAGAATACAAAGTTGTTGATAGAACATTTGTAAATAGAACTGCTACAAAAGATATTTATAAACTTGATAAAAACGGAAACAAAGTTAAAGGTGAAAACAGTGAACCAATTAAATTATTCAGTAAAGGTGACAAAGTTTTCCCATATCTAGAAGAAAATGTTAATTACTTTGCTCCATCAGCAGATTCGACAAAAGTTACTTTATTAACAACAAAATCATTCATTACAGAACTCAAATCACCAGCAAACTTCATTTCTGAATACTTCAACAAAAACAATATCATCATTCCTACGGTTTACAAATTAGCAGGAACCATTTCTAAAAATGATGTAGTTTATCCGTGAAAAATTTCATCTGACGATGACAAAGTGAAATTATTTAACTTATTAAAATGAAATGTAACTCCAACAGCTGATTCATTTATTGCAGAATCAAACGTTGCATCATTAACAAAATTTAATAAAGCAGAAGAATATGCGTTCCAAAAAGAAAATGAAACTAAAGAAGAATTTGTAAGTAGAGTTCAAAAATATAAAAACTTCTTATCATCAATCACAAATTCTGATGTTGAAAAATTAGCAACACCAGGTTTAACATCAAACATCAACTTATTTACTAAAGATTTAGATCTTGCATTAGGTGTAAATGCAACTTCAATTTTCGCTAACGAACAAAATAACTTACCTGAATTCTCATTAAAAGAATTAATTGATGCAATCAAAGGTGCTTTAAACATTCTTGAGCAACCTGATTTAACATCAGCTACAAACTTTGATGAAGCAGCAAAAATTGTTAAAGATTACGATGTTCAAATCGATAAGAAGTTAGAAGACTTAAAATTTGAACCATCAAGATTTAACACAATTAACAAAGTTATTGCTGACTATATATTTTCAAAAGTGCAAGATGCACAAACAACAAATAATCCATTAATTCCTTATGTGTTTAAATTATCAGATATGAAAGATGCATTTATGATAATTACAGATAGTAATGTGCAAATTGTAAGATATTCACAAATTACAGAATTAGATAAATTCAAGCAATTTATTGCTGAGGATGCTAAAAACTTAGCTTTAGGAAATGTTTCATACTTCAACACACCTGCACAAATTTCAAATAACTTATCAAGTTCACAAATTCTTTCATTAGCTTTAAGCGATGAAAAATTTATTGCAGAACTTAAAACAAAAACAAATACAACTACAGGAGCAAACTATACAGATGCTGATGTAGCAAGCTTGCAAGCAAAAGCTACTAGTGTAAAAAGTGGAGAAGACACAAGCAAATTAATTTCAGTATTAACATCAGTAAGTGAGTTCATTCAAAAACAATTAAACTATGGAAACAGTTACAACTTTATAGTTGATAAAGGTCTTACAAAAATAGTTTACAACCATAACGATAATGTATATAGCGATAAAAAAGCTATTGAAGTTATTAATGACTTAGTTTATTCAATCTTCAAAAAAAATGAAGGGGGCAAATAATGAAAAATATATTTAAAAAATCTTTATATTTAGCACCAGTTGCTTTCACACCATTAGTTGCACTTTCATGTGGGGTTGATAAAAACACAGAAGAAAAAAATAAACAAAACATTTTATTTGATAAACCAGCAGTTTCAACTATTGCAGAAAACTTATGATTAAAATCAGTTTTACAAGACCAATACAAAGTTGAAAAAGATACAAACTTACTTTCAAATGAAAAATTCTTTAATGAAGCTCTAATTGCTTACAAGGGATTTTTAGCTACAGAATCACAAAAGAATAACTTATATTTAGCTACTCAATTAAACAAGTGAAAATCAAACGGAATTTTCAATGAAACTGAATTAGCTGCATTGAACGCTTTATATAGAGATGTTTACAACATTAACTTAACAAATGAACAATTCCAAATCTTATACAACAACGAAAATACAAATGTGGCTTTCACTGTTAATAAACTTCTTTTAGTTAAAAACTACTTCTTTATTTCAGATGTTGTTACATTAGAAAAAATTGATCCAAGTTCATTTAATTTATATGGTAAAAAATACGATAACAAGCAATTTAACTTAATTAAATATGTTATCTCAAATAAAACAGTTCAATTATGAAGTTACACAAATGACAATGTAAATGAAATGTATACAGATGCTAATAAAGTTATTAAACACGTTTTAGATTACAATAACTTATTAAAGAATTCTAAAGAAGCTCAAAACATTGCAACAGCAGATTTAATTTTCAATAATGTTCCTGCTAAAGCTGAATTTGAAGCTACAATGGGTGGATACCAAGGTATTAAATCTAACCCTTACAAATCAGACTATACTGTTGATGAATTATTAAAAGTAACATCACCTGAAAATTTAGTTGGTTTCTATAACTTAACAAATGGTAAATTAGTTTCAGTTGATGAAAATGGACAATTAGCTGAAGCAATTCCTGTTTCAAAAGATGGTAAAAAAGTTGAAGTAGCTTACTTTGCTAAAATTGTTCCGGTTGCTAAAAAAATTAAAGTTGATGCAGCTGAAAACGGAACAAAAGAAGAAAAAACAGTTTTATCATTCGACCAAACAATTTACAAAGATTCATTAGATAAATTAGCTATCTTCATTTCAATCAGTGATGAAAACTTATACAAAAATGCAAAAGCAGCTTACATTACAATGGGTTACAAAATTTTATCTATTGATGAACTTAAAGATAAAACAGCAGGTCTTGAATAATGAATGATTCAATCTTTACAAAAATAATTAAAAGAGAAATTCCTTCAAACATCATCTATGAAGATAATGTTGTTATTGCGATTTTAGATGCATTTCCACAACAAGAAGGGCATTTCTTAGTTATTCCTAAAGAGCAGAAATCTAATATTTTAGAACACGATGAAGCAACTTTCTTACACGCTATGAAGGTTGCTAGAATGTTAGCTAAACAGAGAGTTATAGATAACAACATCCCAGGTTTTAAAATATTAATCAACACAGGTAAAGAAGCAGGACAAGTTGTGTTCCATACACACATTCACGTCATTCCATACAAAGAACAAGGAGAATAGAATTATGCAGCAGACAAAAATATTTGCATTCGATTTAGATGGTACATTATTTACAAAAAGCGAAACAATTCACCCTTCAACAAAAGAAGTTTTACTTCAAGAGCAAGCTAAAGGAAATAAAATTGTTATTGCAACAGGTCGTGGTTTAGTTAAGATGCTTGCATTAAATCACGATACATTCAAATTTGTTGATTATTTAGTGTGTTCAAATGGTGCATTAGTTCACAATATGAAAACTAATACAACATACACATTAGGTGAATTATCAAAAGAAATGTTAGATACAGTTCACGCACATGCACTTAAATATGATTTAGTTCTTTCGGTTGATGGAAATAACTATAATGGTTCAATTTTACCTAATGGAACTTATCCAAAATGAATGTCACCACAGCAAGTTAAAAATATGAACATTTTTAATGAAGCTACAATTGAAGAAGTAAAAGAAGCAATCAGTAATCCTGAAACAAAAATAACTCAAATGGCCATGAGAAACCAAGCATACAATGCTAAAGATGCTACAGAAAACATTATGAATAGTTTAAGAGATTTTGATTGTGAAGTTTACTTAACAAACTCAGTTTACACAGATATTAACCCTAAAAATATTTCTAAGTGAGCTGGAATTATGAAAATTGTTGAATTAGAACAATTAAAAGATTATCAAGTTGTAGCATTTGGTGATAGTGGAAATGATGTTCATATGCTTTCTGAAGCACACGTGGGTGTAGCCATGGGAAACGCAACAATTGAAGCAAAATCAGCTGCTAACTTTGTTATTGGCGACAATGACACAAACACAATTGGACAATTCATTTCAGAAAACTTTTAACACCTATACATAGGCACAAAAGTACATTTTGTGCTTTTTTATTTTAATTTACTTAAAATAAAAAATAATATAAAATATACATCATATTAAAGGAAACAATTTATATTTGAAAGGAATACTATGTCAACTGCATTTGAAATTATTAAATGAATTTGTGCGATTACTGTTATCTCATTAAGTATTCCTCAATTATTGAAAATTCTTAAAGATAAAAAGACAGGACCTGTTAACTTTGTGTCATTCTGAATTTTCCATATTGGGATTTTACTTTGAGTAATTTGAGGTGCAACAGATGCGAATAATGAAAAATTCATAACTGTTATGGTCGCAGATGGAGTAGGTATACTTGTAAACGGAATTATGACAGGTTTACTTTACTACTACAAAAAAGAATTTACTAAGAAA
Organism: Mycoplasma sp. 2248; assembly: GCF_034863245.1. Lineage (NCBI taxonomy): Bacteria > Bacillati > Mycoplasmatota > Mollicutes > Mycoplasmatales > Mycoplasmataceae > Mycoplasma > Mycoplasma sp. 2248. Next base: position 14,608 of record NZ_JAYFFC010000005.1, on the reverse strand, counting down.
CAAAAATTACAAGGTTATCTTGCTGTTTTAGCTACATGAATTATCGCTGGAATATTTACTGTATTTTACATTATTGATTACGGTAGAAATGGTAGCGCAGATGCTCCATATATAATTGGAAAATTACCTTCTTCAATTTCAACTGTTATGGGATTCATTTTCCCAGCATTTACTACATTTGCTTTCTTACCTCAGTTAATAACATCGTTTAAAACAAAACAATGACAAGGTGTTTCATACTGAATGTATGTTTTATATGTTGTAAACAACATTATTTGAATAGTTTATTGAATCTTATTAATCCTTATTAATGAATCTCGTGGAGAGTCAATCACATCAGCTATCGGTGGATTAGTATGACAATCAATTTCGTTAACACTATTCTCAATCCAATTAGGATTTACATTACACGATAAATTTACAACACAAAAAACAACAGTAAGACATTCACACCGTGCTTAATAATTGAATGAACAACCAATTTTGGTTGTTTTTTTAACAAAAAACCTACACAAATATTGTGTAGGTAATTTTGATTATATTTGTGTAAGCTTCCCAAAAGTCATGTTTGAACGTACAGTATCAGAGGAGTCTTCACCATAAAAGTATTCTAATATAGCAAACCCAAAATCTAATGAAGCAGTTGCATTTGACGCTGTAATAAGGTTCCTATCTATATTAGTGAATGGAGATTGTTTTCAATTGTTAGAGTTAATTATTTTTCCATCTTTTCAGAATGGCTTACTTCATTCAGAAAAGAATGAAACGTATTTTTGTTCTTTGATTATATTAAATTCAGCTAAAACGTTTGGTGCATCACAGATAGCTGCAAGAGGTTTATTAAGGTCATTAAAGAATTTGTTAATTAATTCTAATGACTGCTGATTTTGTCTAAGTGTTTGACAGCCTCTACCACCAGGTACGAACATTAAATCAAATTCATTTAAATTAACTGAATTAACAATGTTTGTTATTTTCACAATATTAAATTGTCCTGAAGCTTCTTTTAAGTTTGGAGAATAATAAGTAATTGATTCTAGTTTGCCTGAAGCGGCTAAAACAGATAAAGTTGTGTTTAATTCTATGTCATTAAATTTATCTTCAATTATTACAAGAAGTTTCATTATTTTTTACCTCTTTTAATCACACCTTTTCAAATTAAGTATAAGAATACTGTTAAAGGTAATAATACAACTAAGATGAAAACAATAATGTAAGCTTTAATTCAAGCTTTATTCTCTAATCTTCTATCTGTATTTGTTTTAGCAACAACTTCTTCAGGGTTGTTTAAGATTGCTAATTTAATTTCAGCTTGTCTTTTTCTATCGTAAATTCTAAGAACGGTAAATACAATCGCAGAAGCTGCTATTGTAGTTCCTAAAATAATGAGCATATTTTTAGTGCTTCCAAAAGCATTGTCTAAAATGTCGGTTCATTCAACTTTTGAGTTAATGTAAATTCATGAACCTTCTTGACCCATATTTACTTCTCAAGGAGATGTAAAGTAAAGTAAGCAAACTACAGCAATGAACAACCCAGTATATGTTAAGAAGAAAGCATAAATTCAACTTAAACGAAGCATTTTGAGTGTAATTGCTCTGTATGCTTCAGCAATAAGAACACCATTCATTTGTGTTCCGTTAATGTAACTGTTTTTGGTTATTTCTTCAGTTTTAACTCATGACTTACGTCTTGTTAAAGCTTTAATTCATAAACTTAATGAAATTAAGAACACAATGCTTATTCCAATGTATCAAGCAATACCTTGTGTATGAGGTGGTTGTGAATTAAATGTATTGACAAAATAATTAATAATTGCAGCAACTATACAAAGACAGAAAATGGTAAATCATATCGAGAAAGAAAGTAATGCTAGTTTTCTCTCTCTTTTAAATAATTTAAGAATATTTTCAGGAACTATGCTTTTTGGATTTACATTAGTAACTTCGTTTGTGGCAACATTTTGAACTTGTGTTTGATTTGCATAAACACCAGTTGAACCAGATGAGTTTTGAACTGAAACTGGATTTTGATTTTGTTGTTCTTGATTATTCATAATTACTCACTTGCTCCTGTTGACATATTTGCATCTGGTTGATGATTCTCTGTATTTGGTTGATTATTTGTGTTGCCTAAGGTTTCAGTTGTTTCTTGTTTATTAAGATCTCTTAAAACAGAGTTTTTAAGGTTTCCTAAAATTCCCGAAGCTAAAATTGCTGTGTTTGTTTTTTCAGAGATTGTTGAGTTAATTTTTAAAATCGCATCAACAATTTTTGATAAGTTTTGCTCTTGTGAACTATCTGATTTAGCTGCTGCTAACCCTAGCATTCCGAAGACATTTTTGACTTCTTCTGGAATTAATGTAATTGAATTTTGTTGTAATTCTTCATTGATTTTATCAACAACAAATTTTGTAAAGTCTGCTTTATTTTGTTCGCTTGAGTTCACTGTTGAGCCAGGATTTGCTGCAATAAATTGAGCTTCATATTTTGTAATGTAAGCGTCAAGCTCTCTATTGTTTTCGATTTCATTTTTAGATTTTTCATCTAATAATGTAGGAATGTTTTTAGCAACTATATCAACAAATTTTTCATTTTCTAACATAGCCGCAATAGTGTTTGAGTTTTTAAGTAATTTTTCGATATCATCTTTAGATAATGAACTTGGATCCTTGATAAATTTAATTGCTAAATCATGTAATTCTGAGTCAACAAATAATTGAACCATTGAGTAAATTCCTGAAGCCAAGTTTGTTACAGATGAACCTTGACCACCAGTCATAATTTTAACACCAAGTTCTGTAGCTTTATTTGCTTTATTCGAGTTGGGTGCCATTGTTGAAATTACGTTAGCAAGTAATAATGAACCGGGTAAGGTAAGAATTACGTTTGTAATTCCTCATAAACCACCGAAACCTGCTCTAGAGAATTTAGATCTTTTCTTATTTTTCTCTTTTCTTTTCTTTATTGTTGCTAAATGAATGATTCCGATTATTAATCATAAAAATCCTCTGGTGCCTCAGTAAACTCCTAAAGAAATGAATGTTATTGCAAATGTAAGAATTTCATATGCAGATTCAAATTTTTGATCTTCTTGTGCCTTTTTCTCAAATGCAGCTTTAAGAGCTACTGATAAAATAACAGAAACAATAATTGTGATTACTATTGAAACTGTTTTGAAAATAGTTCATTTTCATCTTAAGAATCAACCTGTTACAAATGAAAATAAAACAAGTGTAACAATTAAAATAGGCATTCAAATAGTTGGGTCTGAAATTTTAGACGACATCAAATTCGCGAAGAAGTCATATAACTTATCCATTGCGTTCGATGACTCACTACTTGATGATGCTTGAGTTTCAAAAAATGTAAGCATATTTTCCTTTCTATATTTTTTAGTTAGTTAAATTACAAGAATTTAGCTTTAGGTAGTTTCTTTCAAGGGTTTTTCTTAGCAATTCTATCGATAAATAACATTCCGTTTAAGTGGTCTAATTCGTGTTGAAATACTATTGCTAAATATCCGTCAACTGTTAAGTTTTGGAATTCTCTAGCAAAATAGCTGTAAGCTCTGACTGTTATTTTTTCAGATCTATAAACATATCCTTCTTGATCTGGTCAATCTTCAGAAACACTTAAACAACCCTCACCTTCAGAAAGTGCAATTTTCTTATCGCTTTTAGCAATAATAACAGGGTTAAATAAAACATCTTTATAAATTGTGTTACCTAATTCATCTTGTATAAAAACATAAAAGACATTTTTAAGAACACCATATTGAACTGCTGCTACTCCAACTCCGGCTCTAAATTCAGAACCCTCTTTTTGCGAATCATCAATGTGATAAATCATTTTCTCAGCTAATTCAATATCCTCATCTGTTAACGGAAGAGGTACATCTTGTGATTTTTTTCTAAGTACTTTTTCTGGTAATTGTACGATTTCTACTTTAAATTTTTTATTCATAATATTAATTATAATATATTAAATTAATTATAATTTAATATAAATTAGCTAACGAAGTATATTCAATTAATTAGGAGGGACAATGACAGCGATTCAACTTAGCAATTCAATTTTGTTCAATATTTTATTATTCATTTTTGGATACATTATAGGTTCCTTGAACACTTCAATTATATGAGGAAAAATTGTTAAAAAAGATGTTAGACAGCTTCATTCAAAAAACGCAGGAGCAACTAATTCCTCTAGAGTGCTAGGGAAAAAAGCAGGACTGTACATTTTGTTAATAGATATTTTTAAAACAATTTTAATGGTTTCAATTGCGTATGGATTGTGCAAGGCTATCAATAAAAATAGTTTAAATATGAGCTTATATGTATTTCCAATTTTATGTGGTTTAGGAGTTGTTGTTGGGCATTGTTTTCCTATTTTCTTCCAATTCAAGGGAGGAAAAGGAGTTGCTACATCAATTGGTTTATTAATTTCAATCAACATTGCACTTTTACCAATTGCTGCAGTTATATTCTTTGCAGTATTATTCTGAAAAAAATATGTTTCATTAGCAAGTATTGTGTCAGCTATTTTAATAACACCTGTAATTATGTTTGGTCACTGATTTTTAAGTTCAGATCTTTCTTGAGCAACTAATATGAAATGACTTGCTGAGTATAGTCAACATACAACCGCATCACTTTATAATTATCAATTAACTAGTGGAATTTTCTTTATAGCAGCAGTGCTACTGATAGTTATAATGCACAGAGATAATTTAGTTAGAATTTTTAAGAATCAGGAAAGAAAGTTATCTTTTTTAGATAGAAGTAACAAAAAATAGAGAGATTTTAAAGTCTCTCTATTTTTTTTAAATTAAATCATTATTTTTCAATGTTGTAGAATGCTTCTCTACCTTTGAATGAAGATACTGAACCTAATTCTTCTTCAATTGCTAATAATCTGTTGTATTTTGCAATTCTATCTGTTCTTGATAATGAACCTGTCTTAATTTGTCCTGTGTTCATAGCAACAGCAATATCGGCGATTGTTGTATCTTCTGTTTCACCTGAACGGTGTGATATAACTGCTGTCATATTTGCTTTTTGAGCCATTTGGATAGCTTCAAAAGTTTCTGTTAATGAACCAATTTGGTTAATTTTAATTAAGATTGAGTTCATTGATTTTTCTTCAATAGCACGTTTTAAAATTGCTGTGTTTGTAACTGTTAAGTCATCTCCAACAATTTGTAATTTGTTTCCTAATTCTGCTGTGAATTTTTTGAATCCTTCTCAGTCACCTTCAGCAAACCCATCTTCGATTGAAATGATTGGGTACTTGTCAACTAAGTGTTTTAAGTAATCTAACATTTCATCTGATGTATATGTGAATTTAGTATCTGTTAAGTGTTCAAATCCAGGTAATTGTTTTTCAACAGCTGCTTTTAATTTTTTGAATGTGTATACACCATCTTCATATAATTCACTTGATGCACAGTCCATTGCAATAGCAACAGCATTTTCACCTGATTTAGCAGGAACATATCCAGCTGCTTTAATAGCTTCAACTAAGAAGTCTAAAGCTTCTTCGTGTGATTTGAAGTTTGGAGCAAATCCACCTTCATCACCAACTTGAACACCGTGTCCGTGTTTTTTAAGTAATTTAGCTAAGTTATGGAAAACAAAGTTAGCCATTTGTAAAGCTTCACGGAATGTTTTAGCTCCAACTGGCATAATCATAAATTCTTGGAAGTCAATTGTGTTTGAAGCGTGTTCTCCACCATTGATAACGTTTAACATAGGAACTGGTAATTCGTGAGCGTTAAATCCACCTAAGTATTTGTAAAGTGGAATTTGTAATTCATTAGCAGCAGCTCTAGCAACAGCTAATGAAACTCCTAAGATAGCATTAGCACCGAATTTAGATTTGTTTTCTGTACCATCTAATTCAATCATTTTTCTATCAATTTCACGTTGTAATGTAACTTCCATACCTTCGATGTAAGGAGCAATATCGTTGTTAACGTGATCAACTGCTAACATAACCCCTTTTCCACCAAATCAGTTACTTTCATATTCAGAACCTTTGTCCCTTAATTCAAGAGCTTCACGTGATCCTGTAGATGCACCTGAAGGAACTTTAGCAATACCGTATCCACCGAATTCTGTGAATACTTCAACTTCAACAGTTGGGTTACCACGTGAGTCTAGAATTTCACGTGCGTGAATTTTTTTAATTGCTGACATTTAGTCTCCTTTATTTAATTTTTAATGTACATTTAAATTAATTAACTTTTCTTTTAGAAAAGTAATGTAATTATAACATTTTTAAATTTATATACTTTTAGCAAGTTTATCTGCGATTAATTTCACATTTTTGTTTAATTTTGTTCGATTTTTAAACTCTGTTAAGCTTGGATATTCTTAAAAATAACTTTCAATATAACTACCAAAACATTTATGTTTAAGTGTTAAAAGTATTTTTTCAGGGATTAATAAAACTAAATAAAAAAATTAAAAAATATTGATACACACGGGTAAGTTGTTATATAATTGCTTTGCTAAATTATTATCAAAATAAATAGCTTAACAATATTAATCTTAAAATTTATCAAATCACAAACGAAAGGAAGCATAAAATGCCAACAACTAATCAATTAGTTACAAATGGTCGTAGCTCAAAAATTAAAAAACAAAACGCTCCTGCTTTAAGCGTTAGCTACAACTCATTAATTAAAAAAGCTAAAAAAATGGCTTCACCATTTAAACGTGGTGTATGTACTCGTGTTGCTACAATGACACCTAAAAAACCTAACTCTGCATTACGTAAATATGCTCGTGTTAAATTATCAAACGGAATGGAAGTTACAGCTTACATTCCAGGAGAAGGACACAACCTTCAAGAACACTCAGTTGTTTTAATCCGTGGAGGACGTGTTAAAGACTTACCTGGGGTTAGATACCACATCGTTCGTGGGACACAAGATGCTGCTGGGGTAGCAAAACGTAACCAAGGACGTAGTTTATACGGTGCTAAAAAACCTAAATCAGAATAATAATTTAAATTAATTTATACACACAATAATTATTAATATAAGGAGGACATATGTCAAGAAAAAAAAGTGCCCCAATACGTGAAGTACTTGCAGATCCAGTTTTTAACTCTGTTATTGTTACAAAGTTAATTAACCAAATTATGTTAGATGGTAAAAAATCTATCGCTCAAGATATTTTATATTCAGCATTTAACATTATTAAAGAAAAAACTCAAAGAGAGCCAATGGAAGTTTTCTTAGAAGCAGTTGAAAACATTACACCTCAATTAGAAATCAGAACAAGAAGAATCGGTGGAACAAACTACCAAGTTCCTACAGAAGTTTCTCCTCGTAGAAAACAAACATTAGCATTAAGATGACTTGTTCAATACTCAAGATTAAGAAATGAAAAAACAATGGATGTTCGTTTAGCTAATGAAATCATTGATGCATCAAACAAAACAGGTGGAGCTATCAAAAAACGTGAAGATACACACAAAATGGCTGAAGCTAACCGTGCATTTGCACACTTCAGATGATAGTCTAAGGTTTATTTATGGCTAGAGAATATGAATTAAAAGATTACCGTAATATCGGTATTATGGCCCACATTGATGCTGGAAAAACAACAACTACAGAAAGAATTTTATTCCACACAGGTAAAATTCACAAAATTGGTGAAACACACGATGGTGCTTCACAAATGGATTGAATGGCACAAGAACAAGAACGTGGAATTACAATTACATCAGCTGCTACAACAGCTTTCTGAAAAGGAAAAAGAATTAACATTATCGATACACCAGGACACGTTGACTTCACAGTTGAGGTTGAACGTTCATTACGTGTATTAGATGGTGCTGTAGCAGTTCTTGATGCTCAATCAGGAGTTGAACCTCAAACAGAAACAGTTTGAAGACAAGCTACAAACTACAAAGTTCCTCGTATTGTTTACGTTAACAAAATGGATAAAGCTGGTGCTGACTTCGCAGCTTCAGTTGCTTCAGTTAAACAACGTTTAGGTGGAAATGCAGTTGCTATCCAATGACCTATCGGTGCTGAATCAGATTTCGAAGGTATTATTGACCTTGTTACATTAGAAGCGATTAAATACAACGGAGAACCACAAGAAGAAGAATTTCCAACAGAAATTCCTGCTCACTTAAAAGACATCGTTGCTGAAAAACGTCAAGAATTATTAGAAGCGGTTGCTAACTTTGACGAAGAATTAATGATGTTAGTTCTTGAAGGTGGAGATTTAAGTGTTGAAGAATTTAAAGCTGCAATTAGAAAAGCTACTTTAACATCAGAATTCTTCCCAGTAGTATGTGGAACATCATTCAAAAACAAAGGTGTTAAGAGAATGATTGACGCTGTTGTTGATTATTTACCATCACCACTTGATGTACCACCAATCCCTGCTTTCGATGGGGATAAAGAAATATTTGTTAATGCAACAGATGATGGAGACTTTTCTTCATTAGCTTTCAAAGTTATGACAGACCCATACGTAGGTTCATTAACATTCTTCCGTGTATACCGTGGAGTTCTTGAGAAAGGAAGCTACGTATACAACACAACTAAAGAACAAAAAGAACGTATTGGACGTATTTTACAAATGCACGCTAACTCACGTGTAGAAATTGATGAATGTAGAGCTGGAGATATTGCTGCTGCTGTTGGTCTTAAATACACAACAACAGGAGATACATTAGTTGGAGAAAAATCACCAAAAATCGTTCTTGAAAAAATGGTATTCCCAGAACCAGTTATCTCACAAGCTTTAGAACCAGAATCAAAAGCTGCTACAGAAAAATTATCATTAGGATTACAAAAATTAGCTGCTGAGGACCCTACATTTAGAACATATACTGATGAAGAAACAGGTCAAACAATTATTGCTGGAATGGGTGAATTACACTTAGACATTATTGTTGATCGTTTAAAACGTGAATTTGGTGTTAAAGCTAAAGTTGGAGCACCTCAAGTTTCATACCGTGAAACAATTACAATTCCTGCTGAAGTTGAAGGAAAACACATCAAACAATCAGGAGGAAAAGGACAATATGGACACGTATGAATCAAATTCGAACCAAACCCAGATGGTGGATTTGAATTCGTGGACAAAATTGTTGGTGGAAAAATTCCTAAAGAATACATTAAATCAATTCAAAAAGGTCTTGAAGAAAAAATGGCAGCTGGTATTTTAGCTGGTTACCCAATGATCGACGTTAAAGCTACATTATTCGATGGATCATACCACGACGTTGACTCATCAGAAATGGCTTACAAAATCGCTGCTTCTAAAGCACTTACAAAAGCAAAAGATAAAATTGGTACAGTATTATTAGAACCAATTATGGATGTTTCAGTAGTTGTTCCATCAGATCACATCGGAGATGTTATCGGTGACTTATCAAGACGTAGAGGGCTTGTTAACGACCAAGAACAAAGAAATGATGGAGCTGTTATTGTTAGAGCAATGGTTCCTCTTTCAGAAATGTTCGGTTACTCAACAGAACTTAGATCTATGACAAGTGGACGTGGAACATACCAAATGCAATTTGATCACTATGAAAAAACTCCAAAATCAATTGCTGATGAAATTATTAAACGTAGAAACATTCAAGATAAAGATGAAGATTAATATTTAAATTTTCACTTTAAATAATTTAAAAAAGTAGGTATATCCTACTTTTATTTTTTACTTATTTAACTTATACACTATTGCAAAAGTAAAATTAACTTAATAATCAACGAGTTATTAATCAGCATCATAATACTATGTATAATAGTATTATGTTAAATATAGTTTTATATCAACCGGAAATCGCCCCAAATACAGGGAATATAATCAGAACTTGTTATGCACTAGGTGCAAAATTACATATTATCAAACCAACAAGTTTTGATCTTCATCCTAAATATCTTAAAAGAGCAGGTGCAGGAAGAATGCTCAGCGACATTCAACATGAAATTCATGACTCATATGAAGATTTTTACAATAAGTATAAAGATAAAAAAATCTTTTATGTAACTAGATATGGTTTAGAGACATATACAAATGTTAAATATAATGAAGTTCACCAACAAACTGGTGAAGTGTGATTAATGTTTGGTAGAGAATCTACAGGTATTGATAAAAGAATCTTAAAAGATAATTTAGAAGATTGCATCAGAATACCGATGGTTTCAGCTATGCGTTCAATTAATCTTGCTAACTGTGTTGCTATTTTAGGTTTTGAAGTTATGAGACAACTTGATTTTAAAGATTTATCAAAATTTGAAGTTGAAAAAGGAAAACATTACTTAGAACAATATGATGAAAATAATAACCAGTAAGCAAAATCAGTTTATCAAGGATGTTTATAAACTTTTAGATAAAAAATATAGAAGTAAAGAATCTAAGTTTTTAGTTGAAGGTTATCACTTAGTCAATGAAGCGAAAGAAAAGGGTATTTTGCTAGAAACAATTGAAGTAGTTAATAAAAATAAATTTGCTGATTCGATTTTAGTCACAGATGAAATCTTAAATTATTTATCAGACACATCTACACCACAAGGGATTATAGGTATTTGTAAATTTCCTGATGTCTCAAAATCAATTAGTAACAGAGTTTTATTTTTAAATAATTTGCAAGAACCTGGAAATGTAGGGACAATTTTTAGATTGGCAAGAGCCTTTGATTTTGATACTGTTATCATCCAAAACTTTGATTACTTTAATCCAAAAGTTATTCGTTCTTCACAAGGGGCGCTTTTTGATTTAAATTTAATCAAGACAAATAATATTGGTATTTTAGAGGAACTTAAAAAACAAAACTATATTTTATATGCAACTATGTTAGACACAAATGCTAAGAAGTTAAATGAAATTGATTTTTCAAGAGAAGAAAAAATTGTCATTATTTTAGGAAACGAAGGTAAAGGAATTGATAAACAAGCTGCTTCATTATCTGATGAAAAAGTTTACATTCCAATTTCATTTGAAAGTTTAAATGTAGCAACTGCTGCAGCAATTGTGTTGAACAAAGTTAGAAATGGGTAATTATGAATAAATTCGATAATTTAATTGAACAAATTAAAAACTATAACTTTCATTTATCTTTAGAAGGGTACAATAAAACAGAAGTTGAAAGTCATTTAAATGAATTGATTAGACAAATTAATGAAATTGTTAATGAAATAAATGAATCAACCGAAAGAACAGAATTATATAAAGCTCAATATAAAGAACTTTACAAAGAAAATAAAATTCTTGCTGAAGAAGTTAATAAACTTAGATTAGAACTGGAAAAATTAAATAAATAGGATAAATATGGAATTAGAACACAAAGAACAAAAATATGAGAATTTAATTCAATGATTCCCTGGTCATATGGCTAAGGCTTTCAAGGAATTAAAAGAAAAAGCTTCATTAGCTGATATTTTTATAGTAGTTTTAGATGCAAGATGTCCAATTAGTTCATATAACGAAGACTTTGACAAAATTGCACCACAAAAAAAGAGATTGTTCATTATTACTAAATCAGATTTAATGGATCAATCCAAAAAAGCAAAAATTGAAAAAAGATTTGCAAACGAAACGTTATTATGATTAGATCTTAGAAAATCATCTTCAAAACAAGTTATTTTAAAAACAATTAAAAAACTTTCACAAGAAAGAATTAATAAAAACAGAGAAAAAGGGATGTTGATAACCAGAATGAAATCATTTGTTGTTGGTGTTCCAAACTGTGGAAAAAGTACACTTATCAATTTAGTTTCAGACAAAAAAACTTTAAAAGTCGCTAACTATCCAGGTGTAACCAGAGAAAATAAGTGAGTTGTCAATGGTGAATATTTATTTTTAGATACACCAGGTATTTTGCTTCCTAAATTTGAAGATCAAGAAGTTGCTGTTAAATTATTAATCACAGGTGCTATTAAATTAGATAATTTCTCACCAGAGGTTGTTTCAATGAAGTTTTATGGATTAATTTCAAAATATTATCCAGAAAAATTAGAACAATTAGGTCTAAAACCATCTCAAGATGATATTGAAATTTACTCACAATTATTTAGCTATGGTGAAAGATTTAAAATTTATAAAGAAAACCAAAGAATTGACACTGTAAAAACTTACCAACATTTTATAAATTGAGCTAAAAATTTAGAAGGAGTTACATACGATTAATTCGTATGTTTTTTATTTAATCTTTTATAATATTTAAACTATGAGTCAAAACAATACATATAATGCAAGTAATATTCAACAATTAAAAGGGCTTGAAGCTGTTAGAAAAAGACCTGGTATGTACATTGGTGGAACAGATGTACATGGTTTACATCACTTAGTTTGAGAAATTGTAGATAACTCAATCGACGAGGCACTAGCTGGTTATGCAACTGAAATAATTGTTACATTAAGAAATGATGGTGGTGTTTCAGTTCAAGACAATGGACGTGGTATTCCGGTTGATAAAATTAAAGGTTCAACAAAAACAGCTGTAGAAGCTGCTTTCACTGAATTGCATACAGGTGGAAAATTTGATGATAGTGCGTATAAAACATCAGGAGGTCTTCACGGTGTTGGAGCTAGTGTTGTTAATGCTTTATCAACAAAAGTTGTTGTCGAAGTTTCGAGAGATAAAAAGATCTATTTAACTGAATTTCAACAAGAAAAAATCCTTCAAAGAACTCACGAGGTAGGTGTATCTAAAAATACTGGAACAATAGTGACTTTCTGACCTGATTATCCACTTTTTAAAAGAGCTAAGTTAAGTTTTGACAAAATTTCAGAAAGACTTAAAGAAAGAGCTTTCTTAATTTCTAATTTAAAAATAATCTTAAGAGATCAAAACAGTGATAAAACAGAAATTTATGAATACACTAAAGGTCTTGAATCATTCTTAAACTTTTTAAATGATTCAAAAGATTTAGTTTCAAAACCTATTTCATTTCAAGATGAAAAAAGAGGTATCTCTGTTGATTTTGCTTTTCAATGAACAACTCAATATGAAGATACAATTCTTAGTTTTGTTAACAATGTTAAAACAAGTGATGGTGGTTCACATCTGGTTGGACTAAAAACTGCATTTGTTAAATCAGTTAATAACTTTGTGTCAAAAGAAAATGTAGTTAAAGGTCAAAGAATTTATGAATGAGCAGACATTAAAGAAGGACTTAGTTGCGTCCTCTCTTTAAAAATTCCTGAAAGTATTCTTGAATTCGTAGGTCAAACTAAAGATAAATTAGGAACTCCAGACGCAAAACCTGTTGTTGAAGAAATTGTCTTTAAATATTTAGATTTTTGATTAAGCGAACACAAAGAGCAAGCTAAATTAATCATAGATAAAATTGAATCTTCATATGATTTAAGACAAAAACAAAAATCATTAAAAGATGAAAGTAGAAAAACAAAGCAAACAGGTAAAGAAAAATTAATTTTAAGCGACAAATTAAAACCTGCGACTGGTAAAAATAATGAACAAAATGAGTTATTTCTAGTCGAAGGGGACTCAGCTGGTGGTTCAGCAAAAAGTGGAAGAGATAGAAGATTTCAAGCTATCTTACCATTACGTGGAAAAGTGATTAACTCTGAAAAGAAAAAAATGTCTGAAGTTCTTGAAAATGAAGAAATCAACACAATTATTAATGCAATTGGAGCAGGATACGGTAGAGATTTTGATATTGAAAAATCCCAATATGGAAAAATAATCATTATGACCGATGCTGACACTGATGGTGCTCACATTCAACTTCTATTGTTAACATTCTTTTATAGATTTATGAAACAAATGATTGAACAAGGAAAAATTTTCCTTGCACTTCCTCCATTATATAAAGTGACTCTTAAGAGCAGTAAAAAAATTCTTTATGCATGAGATGAAGATGATTTAAGTGATATGCTGGAAAATATAAAAGAATCATATGAACTCCAAAGATATAAAGGTCTTGGAGAAATGAATGCTGACCAATTGTGAGAAACAACTATGGATCCTAAAACAAGAACATTAGTTCAAGTAACAATTGAAGATGCTCTCATTGCTGAAAGAAGAGTTTCAGTTCTTATGGGAGAAAATGCTGAAAACAGAAGATATTGAATTGATCAAAATGTAAACTTTACACTTGAAGATAATTTCATTGAAAAATTAAACATATCTAATTAAGCAAAATGATTTTTATAAAAAAACAATAAAATAAAGTTTTTTGCTATAATATCAAAGAATTTTATTTTTACTCTTTTTATAAAGACTAAATAAAAGTTTATAAACATTTATTACTTATAGAAAGGAAGAAATTATGTCAAGAAGAGACGTTTTAACAGGTAGAGGACCTCAATCAGGTAACAAACGTTCACACGCATTAAATGCTACAAAAAGAAAATTTAATGTTAACTTACAAAAAGTTAGAGTTACAATAGACGGTCAAAAAATGACATTAAGAGTAAGTGCAAAAACATTAAAAACTCTTAAAAACAAAGGGTTAATTTAATCATTTCTCTAATACTTTTAAATTAAACATATAATCAAAATAAATTACCTTGATCAAGTAATTTATTTTTTTTAATTTTTTTAAAAAAAGCTTTGAATAAAAAAAATAGTGTTATAATATTCATGCTTTTGATAGCAAAGAAGTT